>CACBHL010000033.1 GCA_902539035.1 uncultured Pelagibacteraceae bacterium | reverse complement strand
ACCTCTGATAGTGAGTGATTATTAAAAATGAGTTGTTTTTGTTTCTTAAAGTATTTACTCCATCTGCAACAATTTTTAAAGCATCTATATCAAGCCCTGAGTCTGTTTCATCAAGAATTGAAAGTTTAGGAGATAACATTGACATTTGCAAAATTTCGTTTTTCTTTTTTTCTCCTCCAGAAAAACCAACATTTAATTGTCTATTTAACTTATCTTCATCAAATTTAAGTTCTGTGGACTTTTCTCTAACTAATTTTAGGAATTCTATCGCATCAAGTTCCTTTTCACCTCTTGCTTTTCTAACTGCATTTAATGAAGTTTTTAAAAATATATTTGTATTTACACCAGGAATTTCCAATGGATATTGAAAAGCTAAAAAAATACCTTTGTGAGCTCTTTCTTCTGTTTCAAGTTCAAATAAATCTTTTTCCTCAAAAAGAACTTCACCAGAAACCTCGTATCCTTTCTTTCCTGATAAAATATTTGATAAAGTACTTTTGCCTGATCCGTTTGGGCCCATTATAGCATGAACTTCACCAGGATTAACATTAAGTGAAAATCCTTTTAAAATTTCCTTATTATCTATTTTAGCATTTAATTTATTTATTCTTAACATTAGCCCACACTTCCTTCCAAACTTATCCCTACTAACTTCTGTGCTTCGACAGCAAATTCCATTGGTAATTGCTGCAATACTTCTTTACAAAATCCATTTACAATTAAACCAACTGCCTCCTCCGCATTTAATCCTCTTTGTTGACAGTAATGTAATTGTTCCTCACTTATTTTAGAAGTGGTCGCTTCATGAGCTATATTCGACTCTGAATTTTTGTTTTTAATGTAAGGAACTGTGTGAGCACCACACTTATTACCCATCAATAAAGAGTCACACTGTGTATAATTATTTGAATTTGACGCCTTTGAGGAAATATCAACCAGTCCTCTATAAGTCATATCTGAAAAACCAGCACTTATTCCCTTTGAAATAATTTTACTTTTTGTATTTTTCCCTAAATGGATCATTTTAGTGCCTGTATCAGCATTTTGGTAATTATTTGTAATGGCAATCGAATAAAATTCCCCAACAGAATTATCACCTTTCAAAATGCAACTAGGATATTTCCATGTAATTGCAGATCCAGTTTCAACTTGCGTCCATGATATTTTAGAATTCTTTCCTTTGCATAAACCTCTTTTAGTTACAAAATTGTAGATACCTCCTTTTCCATCTTTATCTCCTGGATACCAATTTTGAACTGTTGAATATTTTATCTCAGCATCATCAAGAGCAACTAATTCAACATTTGCAGCATGTAATTGATTTTCATCTCTCATGGGAGCTGTACAGCCTTCTAGGTAACTTACGTAACTTCCTTTGTCTGCAATAATTAAAGTTCTTTCAAATTGACCTGTGTTAGATGCATTTATTCTAAAATATGTTGAGAGTTCCATTGGACATCTAACACCCTCTGGAATGTATACAAATGAACCATCTGTAAAAACTGCTGAATTTAAAGTTGCAAAAAAATGATCAGTTAATGGAATTACGGAACCTAGATATTTTTTAACCAATTCTGGGTGATTTTGAATTGCCTCTGAAATTGGACAAAAAATTATTCCTTGTTTTATTAACTCTTCTCTAAAAGTAGTTGCAACTGAAACTGAGTCAAAAACAGCATCAACTGCAATACCATTTAATCTTGCTTGTTCTTGAAGTGGGATACCTAACTTTTTATAAGTTTCTAAAAGTTTAGGATCTAATTCATCTAAACTTTTTGGTTTATCGTCCATACTTTTAGGTGCAGAATAATAATATAAATCTTGATAATCTATAATTGGATATTTCGGTTTTTGCCAATCTGGTTCTTTTAATTGTTTAAATCTTTCATAAGCTTTCAGTCTAAATTCAAGCATCCATTGTGGCTCTTTTTTAATATTTGAAATAAATTTAATTACATCCTCATTTAAACCCTTGGGCGCTCTCGTATTTTCTATATCAGTTGAGAAACCGTATTTATAATCTTTTAATTTATCAA
>CACBHL010000032.1 GCA_902539035.1 uncultured Pelagibacteraceae bacterium | reverse complement strand
CCTATACCCCATTCTTTATTATTTGGATTAGTGACTTTGTCACCTGGTTCATAATCTAAAATCATTTAATTTAACTTATATTGTAAATCAGTATAAATACCACCTTATGGGCGAAGAATTAAACTCTTTAGGTTTTAACAAAAAACCATCAGATACTACCGTAGTTGTAGCTATGTCTGGAGGCGTAGACTCTTCCACTGTTGCAGGCATGATGAAAAAAGAGGGTTATAAAGTTATAGGTATTACATTAAAACTATACGATGATGGCAAGGAAGTAGCTGCTTCCAAACAATGTTGTTCTGGTCAGGATATTATGGATGCAAAACGTGTGGCTCATAAATTAGATATTGAACACAAAATTTTATATTATCAGGATAAATTTAAACAAGGAGTAATAGATAATTTTGTTGAGAGTTATTTAAAAGGTGAAACACCTATTCCTTGTGTGCAATGTAATCAAACAGTAAAATTCAAAGACTTATTTGAGGTAGCAAAAGATCTTAATGCAGATGCATTGGTCACTGGTCATTATGTTAAAAGTATTACAGAAAAAAATACCACAAACATGTATAGAGCTATTGATGAGAACAGAGATCAAAGTTATTTTCTATTTAACACAACTAGAGAGCAATTAGATTATCTAAGATTTCCTTTGGGTGGAATGTTAAAAGATAAAACTCGAGAAATTGCAAAAAATTTAGATCTAAATGTTGCCGATAAGCCTGATAGCCAAGACATTTGCTTTGTTCCAAATGGAGATTATGCATCAGTTATACAAAAATTTAGACCTGACTCTTTTCAAAAAGGAAATATCAAGAATTTAAATGGAGAAGTTATAGGAGTGCATGATGGAATTATCAATTTTACAATTGGTCAACGAAAAGGAATAAAGGTTTCAGATATAGATCCCCTTTATGTGCTTAAGATTAATTCTAATAGGAATGAAATAATTGTTGGACCAAAAGAGAAATTAGGAAAAAAAACAATTTCTTTAAAAGATATCAATTTATTAGCACCAAATATAGAATTAGAAAAAAAAATTTTTGTGAAAGTTCGATCAACTGGGGATTTATTAGAAGCTAATGTATTTTTAAATGACGATAAAACAGGGACTGTAAATCTAAGTATACCAGAGGATGGTATTTCACCAGGACAAGCATGTGTTTTTTATGACAAAGACCAATTTGGGTATAAAGTTCTTGGTGGTGGGTGGATTAAAGAATAGAAGCTTATTTACTTCTTTTTATTTTTTCTTTTAGCTCTTCTTTTTTTTGAGCCTTGTTTTCTTCGACCTCTATGTTTTTTTGGGTAACTCATTCAATCCTATTTTAATTATATTGACGTTCTTCATGGGATATAGCATTGTCTTTTAAACATATCAAATTTTATTATGAGTAGTTCTTTCAAGACTTTTCTTAAGCACACGGCTAAAGATTTTCACAATCAATCAGTTAACCCCCCAGTGGTTAGAGCGTCTACTATAATTTTTAAATCAATTAAAGATATAAGAAAAACTCAAGCAAAAGCTCAAAAAAATCCTATTGGGGGTCATTATGATTATGCAAGACAGGGCACATCCACAACTTATATTTTACAAAAAATTTTAACAAAACTTGAGGAAAGTTATCATGTTTTTACAACACCAACAGGTTTTGGGTCAGTTTTTTTAGCTATATTTAGCGTTACAAGACCTGGAGATGAAATTATTGCAGCAGATCCAGTTTATAGCCCAACAAGAATATTGACTGAAAATTATTTAAAAGATTTCAATATTAAAACAACTTTTTATAATCCTCATGACCTTAAAACTTTAGAAAACAATATTACAAAAAAAACAAAGTTAATTTTTGTAGAAAATCCAGGTAGCAATTCTTTTGATTTTCAAGACCTAGGAAAAATCATTTCCATTGCCAAAAAAAATAAAATTTTAACTGCCATGGACAATACATGGGGTACACCGTACTATTTAAAACCTATTAAACTTGGCTTTGATATGGCAATTGTTTCTGCAACTAAATATTATTCTGGTCATTCAGATGTCATGGGAGGATCTTTAGCAGTAAATAAAAAAGTATTTTCTAAAGTGAAAGCTGCGGAAAGGATAACTGG
>CACBHL010000031.1 GCA_902539035.1 uncultured Pelagibacteraceae bacterium | reverse complement strand
CAGCATGGAGAGATTATGGGGAGGTTATTTTATGTGACACTGATGAGGAAATTGCAACCATTAGTGACGAATATGCACCTGAACACTTAGAAGTACAAACTCAAAACCTTGATTGGTACCACAAAAGATTGAAGAATTATGGATCTCTATTTATTGGTGAAGAAACCACAGTTGCTTATGGTGATAAATGCTCAGGAACCAACCATATTTTACCTACAAAGGGTGCAGGTAAATATACAGGAGGATTATTTGTTGGTAAATTTATAAAAACTTTAAGTTTCCAAAGAATGTCAAAAGAATCTACAAAAACTGTAGGAGCAGCTTGTGCTAGAATATCTAGATACGAAGGTATGGAAGCTCATGCAAGAACTGGTGATGCTAGATTAAGAAAATATGGCTTTCAAAATTAAGATTTAATTCTTTTTCCAGTTTCATCAAAAACAAAAATATCTTTAGAATTAAAGCCGATTGTATTGTCTATATAGTGTTTGCTAGATATTTTAGCACTTATTTCATATTGATCTATTTTAATATAAGCAATTTTTTCATTACCTAAATTTTCAATTAAATCTACTTTTGGATTGAAACTATATTCATTATTTTCTGATACATTAAAATGTTCGGGTCTTATACCCAGGTAATAATCTTTTTTAGAAAAATTTAATTTGTCTAGTTTAACTTTATTACCTAAAAAATTAATTTCATTATTTGAGATTATATGATCACTACTTATTTTAAGGATATTCATTTTTGGAGTTCCAATAAACTGAGCTACAAAAATATTTGCAGGATCACTATAAATTTCATCAGGCGTTCCTACCTGTTCAATATTTCCATGATTTAATATAACTATTCTATCAGCTAGTGTCATAGCCTCAACTTGGTCATGTGTTACATAAATCATATTTGTTTTGATTTGGTTATGTAGTTTAGAGATTTCAACTCTCATTTCAGCTCTAAGAGCAGCATCAAGGTTAGATAATGGCTCATCAAATAAAAAAATCTTAGGATTTCTTGTTATAGCTCTTCCAATTGCAACCCTCTGTCTTTGACCCCCCGAAAGTTGTTTTGGTCTTCTCTCAAGCAGTTCTTCAATTTTTAAAATTTTTGCAGCCTGCATTACTTTTTTTTCAATTTCTTCCTTTGGTCGCTTTTCTATTTTAAGACCAAAAGACATGTTTTCGAAGACATTCATATGTGGGTACAACGCATATGATTGAAAAACCATTGCAGTTTCTCTTTTTGAGGGATGTAATTCATTAACTAATTGATCATTAATATATATTTCACCTTCATCTATCTGTTCCAATCCAGCAATCATTCTTAACAAGGTAGACTTTCCACAACCCGATGGACCAACCAAAACTAAAAATTCATCTTCTTTTCCCTGAAGATTAAAATTATTTATAATTTTATTTGCTCCAAAGGATTTATGAATGTTGGTAAATTTTATATTTGACATTATAATTTTTTAATTAATTCAAAAATATCAACCCCAATTTGTTTTAATATATGGGCGATGTCTATAGGGACCCAATTCTCCCTTATTTTTCCCTCATCATGATGGTAGAAATCCATGACTCTCATTGTAACATTTTGGTTTTCAGCGGTATAACCAAGCCAATCATTTTTTCCATAATTTGCATCTAAGCTGTGCCACCCAGCGCAAAGTGAAAATTTTCCATCTCCTATTTCACAGTAATGGCCTAATTTAAAGTAATCCCTCTGACTAAAAGACTTTCTAAAAGGTAATTGATGCATATCTATAAATCCTTCTAAACTTCTTGATGATCCAATCCCACATGGCCCATACCAAATCATATCTTTGTGCCAAAATTCTTTTTGTGGATGACTTAAAAGTCTGTCTTTTAATTCTTGATCAGTTAAATTTTCTAATTCTGGCTTATAATTTAAACTTCTATTCATTTCCATGGCTTGTCTTAAATTATTTTTTGAAACATGAAAATCTTCCTCATAAAAATCTAAACCATCTGCATTATATGGACCAAGCCATGAACCTTCAGATCCTCTAGATTTATTAATGGGCCAAATCCCTAATTGTCGAATAAAATCTAGGGTATCAATAAGAATATGGCTTTCAATTATTTTTCCATTTTTTATTTCATGAATTTCACAGCATCTTAAGTTTATCATTTTAAAATTTGGATTAACTCCAAGCCAAGTAATTATACCAGGATCATCTCCACCAAGTACTACAAACATGGTCCCTTCTTGATCTCCTGCATTTTCAAATCCTCTAAACATATTTGTAGGCATTGAAATAATATCACCAGTACTTAGGATTGTTTCATCCTTACCCTCATTACCCCAGTAAAATCTCCATTTGCCAGAAAAAATTATAAAAACTTCAGCAGTTGTATGACTGTGTAAGCCAGAGCCGTTCCTCGGCATTGCAGAGACAGCACCTAAATTAAAACTATGTGGTGTAGAAATTTTTATTGATTGGCTTATATCTTCTGCCACTCCTGGACCTACAATTGAATAGTTTTTTCTATTTTTATGTCCCTCAAGCTTGCCCTCTACAA
>CACBHL010000030.1 GCA_902539035.1 uncultured Pelagibacteraceae bacterium | reverse complement strand
ATTGCAAGCATAATTCCAAATCTTTTAAAAATTGTAAGAGGTGTTAATTCAGATTTATATTTAAAATCCTCAAGATTTGAAAATTTACAAGGTTTAAATTTATCAACTAAACAGAATTTTAGTAAGAATTTTGATGGATATATTTTGCTATCACGCTATGACGGAAATATAAACCGATCAATTGTTGAGATTATTGATATTGATACAAAACAAGTTATCCATACTTATAAACCTGATATAGAAAAAATTAATTCTGAGTCAAAACTTTCAAAACAAAAGATAAACTTTACAAGAGATAAGAATTTACAAAGATATGAGATTACTCACCCATATTTAGATAAAAACGGAGATTTAATTTTCAAAAATGCTTCACCTCTAGTTAGAATTGATATGTGTTCAAAGTTAATTTGGTCTTTAGATGGTATTTTTCATCATAGCACCGAAATTGATCATGAAGGTAATTTTTGGGTTCTCAATTCTAATATAGACAAAATAATATTAAATGGTCAAAAAGAGGGAATTGTTAATGAGGCTATCACCAAAGTCTCTCCAAGTGGGACCATTATATATGAAAAATCTATCGCTGAAATATTTTTAGAAAATAATCTGGCTCATAAAATTTCAAGACACTCACAATTTGATTATACTGATCCTTTTCATTCGAATGATATTCAACCAGCCCTAGTTGATACAAAATTTTGGAAAAAAGGTGATCTTTTTATCAGTTTAAGAAACTTTTCAATGATAATGTTGTTTAGACCTTCTAATAATAAAGTTTTATGGTTTAAAGAAGGTCCATGGGTTCATCAACATGATGTTGATATAATAAGTGATAAAGAAATTTCTATTTATAACAACAACCTAGATTATAAAAAAAATAGTGTTATGAATATAAACAATGTTTTGATTTTTAATTTTGAAAATCAAAAAGTTTCTAGTCCATATGAAATTGGTTTTAAAAAAAATGATATTAAAACAAGAACAGGTGGATTAAATGAAATATTAGATAACGGAGATATTTTCGTAGAAGAAGAAAACTTTGGTAGAGTTTTAAGAATGGATAAAAAAGGCAACATTATATGGCAATACATAAATAAAGCTGATGATGGAAATCTGTATCTTGTTAGATGGTCAAGATTTTTAAGTGAAGAAAAATATTCAAAAATAATTAAGAATATACTAATCTCAAAGTGTAGATGAAAATTTTTTTTACAGTTTTATTCCTAACTATATTGCAGATCAGCCCTGCCTACTCTTACATTGGCCCTGGTATGGCTGTAGGTGTTATTGTGCTTGTGTTAGGTATTATTGGAGCTATATTATTAGCTTTATTTACTGTTTTATATTACCCAATAAAAAAAACTATTCAAAAGTTTAAAAAAAATAAGCCTTCAAACCACAATAATAAAAAAAATTGAATTGGTTTTTTTTATTATTATCTTTAATAGTTTCACTTGAAATATTATCAAGAATAAAAATTTATAAAAATTTTAACAGAGTAAAAAATATATTTTCAAATTTAATTTCGTCACTTTCAGACAAGAAGAACAGTGATGCAGAAAAACAACAAATATTATTTAAATTTTCTTTAGAAATTTTTAAAGCCTCTGTTGAATTTTTACTTTTTTTCACAATATTAGTTATACCTTTTTTTATTATTAATTATTTAATAAGTTTTTATAATTATAATATATTAAAACTATTTCTATCATTGCATGGATCTATTCTAAGTTTATTGTTTAGCATTATTTATATTTATATAAGGAATAAGTTTGCAGATTAACGACTATAATTATCTTTCTAAATTATTACATAAAATTGTCTTAGGTAATAATTCAATTTTAAATTCTTCTTTTGATTTAGAGAATTTAGTTTTTGGATCAAATTTGAATTTAGAAAAAGTACAAAATAATGGTCATGTATTTATTTCAGGTCTAGCTAGATCAGGAACTACTATCTTATTGAGATATTTGTACGATACAAATAAATTTGCTTCCTCAACGTACAATGATATGCCTTTTATTTTAAGCCCTAATCTTTGGTCAAAAATAAATAGAGTGAAAATTTCTTCAAATTATAAATATGCATCACAAAATCCTAAAATAAAAGTAAACATTAATAGTCCTGAGGCATTTGAGGAAGTTTTTTGGAAATTATTTTCAGGAAAAAGTTACAGTTCAAATAAACATTTAAATATTTCTAATTATGATAATGAGATAATTAAAAAATATGAAAAGTTTATAAATCTTATCCTCTATCGATATAACAAAAATTTTTATATTTCAAAAAATAATAATAATATTTTGAGACTTAATTATATAAAAATGATTTTTCCAAATTCATTAATAATAGTTCCATATAGAGATCCTATGCAACAAGCATTTTCTTTATTAAATCAGCATAAATTTTTCACTAATTTAAATAAGCAAAATAAATTTTCAAAATATTATATGGATTATTTAGGCCATTATGAATTTGGTGAAAATCATAAAAGTTTTAATCTACCCATGGACTTCCTGAGCAATCACAATTATGAAGAAAATACTTTTTTAATTGATTACTGGCTTGTTCAGTGGGGTAAAGTTTACTCTTATTTATTAAAATTAAATAAGAAAAAAAATCTGAATATTTTTTTTATTGAATATGAAAAGCTCTGTAATGATCCAAATTATTACCTAGAAAATATATTTAACAAAATTGACATTAAAAATAATAACCTTAGTAATTTGACTTTAGAAAAAG
>CACBHL010000029.1 GCA_902539035.1 uncultured Pelagibacteraceae bacterium | reverse complement strand
CAAAAAAATTTTTATTGGTTTTGTAATTTATGAAACTTTTAGATTTTTTAAGATTGATGGTAGTTGAACCTGATTTAATCTCATCACCATAATTATGCAAATTTTCAATTTTTAGACCTAATAAACTTAGATTTAATTTCGTATTTAATTTTTTTTCATCTTTTTGGTTAATTATCTGCAGAGAAAAAGGAGTGTTGAATATTTCATTCTCTGAATATAGAATATTTTTAAATTCAATTGGATCATAATAATATTTCAATTTTTTAATTTTATTAATAAATAATACCTCGTTTTCCCTATTTCTAAAAAAAATATTGCTTTTTTTAATCTTAAAATTAATATCTAAAAAATTGTTATCTAAAATCTTTGTAAAAAAATTATAGTTTTTATTATTTAGTTCAAAATTTGAGTTTTCTAAAATTACTTCATTAATATCAATATTTTTTATAGAAAATAAATTATCTAAGGATACATAAATTTTTATTTTATTTATCTCTGCAAAATTTTTTTGGTTTTCAATAATGGTAGCCTCTCTACTTACAAAATGTGGTCTTGGAAAAAAATTATATTTTATATTTTTAGTAAAAGTAAAGTCTAAGTTGAATTTACTTAATAATTCTTTTTTTAATTCCCTTGAAATATCGACTTGTTTATAAAATGTGGGAACTAAAATATAAGAAACAAATAAAACAAAAACTGCGACAAAAGTAAGGATAATTTTATTATTGCTTGCTAAAATTTTTAAATTATCAAATTTTAACTTGTTTAAATTTTGTTCTAATAGACTATTAATTGACTTACTAATGTTTTTTAAATTTTTAATAAATGGATTTAGCTTGGTCATTTTGATCAAGAAATCTTATAAAGTATTATTATAAATGATAAACAAAGATTATTTAGAAAATCTAAATGAACCTCAAAAAGAGGCTGTATTACACCTAGATGGACCACTTTTAATTGTTGCTGGTGCTGGTTCAGGAAAAACTAAAGTTTTAACTTCTAGAATTGCCAATATAATTAAAGAAAAAAAGGCCTTCCCTAACCAAATTTTAGCAGTAACTTTTACAAATAAAGCGGCAAAAGAAATGCAAAATAGAGTAAGTCATATTTTAGGGTCTTCGGCGACTGGACTTTCCTGGCTTGGAACATTTCACTCCATTTGTGCAAAGTTGTTAAGGAAACATGCTTCTGCTGCAAACCTAAATTCAAATTTTACAATAATAGATACAGACGATCAAATAAGACTTATTAAAAATATTTGTAAAGCTGAGAATGTAGATATTAAACAACTATCACCAAGATTTATATTAGCAATTATAGATCGTTGGAAAAACAAAGGATATTACCCATCAAATGTCATTATTAACAAAAAAGATATTTATGAAAAAACTATATTGCCTCTATACAAAATATATCAACAAAAATTAACTGATTTAAATTCATGTGACTTTGGTGATCTAATTTTGCATACAGTAAAAATCTTAGAGAACTATTCAGATATAAGAGAAATATATTCTAAAAATTTTAAATATATTCTTGTAGATGAGTATCAAGATACAAATTTTATTCAAAGTAGATGGCTAAATCTTTTGTCTGAAAAAAATAAAAATATATGTTGTGTAGGAGATGATGATCAATCCATTTACAGTTGGCGAGGGGCTGAAATTAAAAATTTTCTTGAATTTGATCAAGTCTATGAAAATACAAAGGTAATAAGACTAGAGCAAAATTATAGGTCATCACAGAATATTCTATCTGTTGCATCCAATCTTATCGCTAATAATCAAAATCGAGTTGGGAAGACATTAACTACAACAATGGAGGAAGGAGATTTAGTAAAATTAAACTGTTTCAAAAATGGTAAAGATGAAGCTATTGGAGTTTCAGATGAGATAGAGAAAAGTGTTAAGAAAAAATTTTCATATAATAATGTTGCAATTCTTGTTAGAGCCATCTTTCAAACTCGAGAATTTGAAGAAAGATTTCTTAAAATTGGTATGCCTTATAGAATTTTAGGAGGAACAAAATTTTATGAAAGAGCAGAAATTAAAGATTGTGTTGCTTATCTTAGGTTAATTCATCAAGAGAAAGATGATTTAGCTTTTGAAAGAATAGTAAATAACCCTAAAAGAGCAGTAGGTGATAATACCTTAAAAAATATTCACGAATTTGCAAAAGAAAATTGTTTAAATCTGGAAAGAGCTTCCATCAAAATGCTAGAAGAAAATCTTATTAAACCTAAAGCTAAAATTGGTTTAAATCTCTTCATTAATTCTTTGATTAAGTGGAGAAATGATTTGAAAATTAATAAATCAAGTCACATTAAATTATTGCAAATTGTTTTAGATGAGTCCGGTTATTCAGCAATGCTTAAAAACAAAAAAGATTTAGATAATGAAAACAGACTAGAAAATATCAAAGAGCTACTGAGTGCTATGAAAGAGTTTGACACTTTGGAAAGTTTTTTGGAACATGTATCACTTGCAACATCTGTAGATCAGGAATGGGATGGAGAAAAAGTTAACATGATGACAATGCATGCTGCTAAAGGTTTGGAGTTTGATGTTGTTTTTTTGCCGGGTTGGGAAGAAGGACTGTTCCCTCATCAAAAATCTATTGAAGAAAAGGGTCAAAAGGGCCTAGAAGAAGAGAGAAGACTTGCATATGTAGGGATAACGAGGGCCAAACAAAAGGCTATTATTTCATTTTCTATGAATAGGTTTTATCAAGGTGATTGGATAGATAGTATGGCGTCAAGATTCATCGAGGAGTTACCAGAAAAAAATTTAGAAAAAAATTCATTTTTTGACGACGAAGCAAATAATGAAGAAGATTTTG
>CACBHL010000028.1 GCA_902539035.1 uncultured Pelagibacteraceae bacterium | reverse complement strand
ATCAAACAAAGCTGTAATTGGTAGATATATTTTACCAAAAACAATTTTTAACAAATTATTAAACCAAAAACCTGGTAAAAATGGTGAAATTCACATAACAGATGCAATACAATCTTTAATTAATGAAAATGAAAAATTCATTGCACATAATTTTACAGGCAAGTATTTGGACTGTGGAACAATGGAAGGATTTATAAAATCTAATATTGAAATAGGAAAATTATGAAACTCTGTATGATAGGTACTGGTTACGTTGGTCTTGTAAGTGGAGTATGTTTTTCTGATGTTGGAAATACTGTTTACTGTGTAGATAAAGATCAAAAAAAAATTGATTTACTTAATAAAGGAATAGTGCCTATTTTCGAACCTGGTCTTGAAGAAATTTTAAAGAAAAATTATAAACAAAAAAGGTTAATTTTTACATCTGATTTAAAAAAAGCAGTTATAAATTCAGATATAATTTTTATCTGTGTTGGAACACCCACTAAAAAAAAAACCAACTCAGCTGATTTGAAATACGTTTTTAGTGTTGCTAAAGATTTAAAGAAAATTATAAAAAAATATAAAATAATAATTACCAAATCTACAGTACCTGTAACTACAGGAGATAAAATTGAGAAGATTTTAAGCAGGTTAAAGAAAAAGAAATTAGTAGATGTTGTATCAAATCCTGAATTTTTAAGAGAAGGTGAGGCAATAAGAGATTTCATTTATCCAGACAGAGTTATTGTTGGAACAGACAGCAATAAAGCTAACAGAACATTGAAATCTCTTTATTTTCCAATTATTAAAAAATCAAGTAGATATTTTAATACTTCAAGAAAAGGTGCAGAACTCATCAAATATGCATCTAACGCTTTTTTAGCAACAAAAATTTCATTTATAAATGAAATAGCTAATTTATGTGAAAAAGCAGGAGTAGATATCAAAGATATATCTCTAGGAATGGGTTCAGATCAGCGCATAGGTGATAGGTTTTTAAGAGCAGGACCAGCTTATGGTGGATCTTGTTTTCCAAAGGATACTCGTGCATTGATAGATACAGGAAATAAATTTAAAACTGATTTATCTATTGTCAAAAGTGTAGTTAATTCAAATGACAAACGAAAAACTTTACTAATTAAGAGAGTTGAAAAAATTCTTGGTAGTAAGTTAAAAAATAAAATTATAACTTTTTTAGGTGTAACATTTAAACCAAATACAGACGATATGCGTGAGGCATCAAGCATACCAATGATCAAATATCTAAATAAAAAATATAGTAAAATAAGATATTATGACCCTTCAGGTGAAAAGGAGGATTTAAAAGGTTTAAATAATGTTAATTATTGCGATACTATTTCCTCTGCTTGTTTAAAAGCAGATTTAGTTATTTTACATACAGAGTGGAATGATTTTAAATTATTAAATTTCAAAAAATTAATAAAAAAACAAAAATTTAAGATTTTTGATATGCGAAATATGTATTCAGCTTTCAGAATGAAAAAATTAAAAATTGATTATTATGGTATTGGAAGATAAATTAATTTAATTCAAATATAGCATCTACTTCAACAGATACTCCTAATGGTAAACTATTAGTACTTATAGCTGCTCTTGTGTGCATTCCAGCATCTCCAAATATTGTAGATATTATATCTGAAGCACCATTTATTACTTTAGGTTGTTCAGTAAAATTATCTGTAGAATTTACAAATCCAGTTAATTTTACACAGGATTTAATTTTCGATAGGTCATTGTTACAAGCATTTTTAACTTGAGAAATAATACTCAAACCACATCTTTTGGCAGCGTTATAACCATCCTCTGCTGAAAGTTCTTTACCAACTTTACCTTTTATTAATTCACCCATTTCATTTATAGATATTTGCCCAGATATAAACAATAACTTGCCAACTATTTTAGTAGCAACGTATGACCCAACAGGAGCTTTTGCATCAGGTAATTTAATATTTAATTCTAATATTTTTTTATCAAAGTCCATAACTTGTTCTTATTTTTTAATTTTACTTATAACTTTGCTGCTCATTTCCATTGTATTCTCTTTAATCTTTTTTGTTTTTTCTGTAGCAGTATATTTCATATTCATAACTTTTTTAGTTGTTGCATTTTTGATATTTTTAGCTTTACAAGATAAAAATTCTTTTGATAATTTTTTTCCTTTACATATATTTTCTACAGAATTACCAAAGGATATAAAAATAAAATATAAAAAAGTTACTAATAAAAGTTGTTTCATTTATTACTTTTTCTCTTAATTTTTTTCTTGGTTTTTTTGTTTCTATCGTATTCACGTCTTTTCTCAATAAGGATTAAAGCCTCCTCCATATTTAGATCTGTAGGGTCTTTTTCCTCTGGAATTGTAGCATTTAGGGATTTGTACTTTATGTAAGGACCATATTGGCCCTTCATGATTCTTACAGGCTTTTTGTCTTCTGGATGTTCTCCTAGATCTTTAATGATAGAAGAGGACATCCTACCTGGTTTAGCGTCAGCTATTAATGTTATTGCTCTATTCAAACCAATTGAAAATATTTCTTCAACATTTTCTAGTCTAGCAGACTTATTTTCACACTTTAAATAAGGGCCAAATCTTCCTGTATTTAGAGAAATTTCTTTTTGATTGTTGGGATTAATGCCCAAAAATATTGGCAGTGAACATAAAAATTTTGCCTTATCAATATCAATACTGTCTAATTCAATCCCTTTTGGAATGGAGACGTTTTTTAACAATTCATTTACAGTTTTCTTAGCTTTTTTGGTTTTTTTCTTTTTTTTCTTCTTTTCTTCCTCAATGCTTTCCAGAAGTTTTTCATATTGTAAATAAGGTCCGAATCTTCCATTTTTAAGAAAGATATCATTTCCATTATCATGTTTGCCTAAATATTTTGGTTCAGC
>CACBHL010000027.1 GCA_902539035.1 uncultured Pelagibacteraceae bacterium | reverse complement strand
TGCAAAACCAACAACAAGACTTGGCCTCATTGAATTATGGTTAGAAACGTAATTTAAAATATCAACGTTTTTTTCAAGATTTAAATTTAATGTCTCTTGTTTTTTAATTTTATTTGTATACTTTTTTTGTAACTTAAAATCAGCTACAGCTGCTACAAAAATTGCCACATCAGTTGGTAAACTTTTTTGAGTTGCAAGAAACATTTCTTCTGCTGTTTCAACTTTAATTAGATTAATATCATCATCAATCTCTAAGTTAGTGGGACCCGAAATAAGCGTGGTATCGAAACCTTTTCTAGAGAGAGATTTTGCAATCTCATACCCTTGTTTGCCACTAGATTTATTAGTTATAAATCTTACAGGATCTATGTATTCATTAGTAGGTCCTGCTGTAACTAAAGCTTTTAAATTTTTATTTATTTTCTTATTTAAAAAAAATTGATCAATTTCTTCAGCAATTTTTCTTGGATCTGACATTTTGCCCTCACCATATTCTCCACATGCCATGTCCCCAATTTCAGGTCCAATTAATTTATAACCAAAACCATTTAATTTTTCTAAATTTAATTTGGTAGTTGGATGTTCCCACATCCTTACGTTCATTGCTGGAGCTAAATAAATAATTTTATCTGAAGCAAGAACAACCGTCGATGCTAAATCATCAGTTGTACCCTGAGCAAGCTTTGAAATAGTATTGGCTGTTGCAGGAGCAATAACAACAACATCAGCCCATCTTGAAAGCGAAATATGGTCCATTTCATTTTCGTTTTCGACACTGAATAATTCACTGTAAACTTTGCCTTGAGATAGCGCAGTAATTGAAAGAGGTGTTACAAATTCTTTACCACTTGCGGTAAGTATAGTTTTGATTTCTGCACCACTTTTTTTGAAAAGCCTAATTGTCTCAAGACTTTTGTAGGCAGAAATTCCACCACATATGATAAATAAAATTTTTTTGTTTAACAGATTTTTCATTTCGAGAATTAAAATACTATAAGTCCAAAAATTACAAGTAGTAATAAACCAATGATAGATTGATTTTTAAAAGCATTCATTTCTGCTTTTTTATCATTTAAAGCAGTATAGGAGTTTGAATTCTGAGGGATTTGTCCACTAGCTAAAAAAGTTAAAGCTTGATTAGCTTTATCCATAATTTCAGGAAATTCTGGTAATCGCTTAATTACCTCAGAAGTACTCTTTAATGTCTCATTCAAATTTGTTATTGGATCTTTTGTTTCTCTCAACCAAGTCTCAAGAACAGGTTTAGATGTCGTCCATATATTTGTACTTGGATTTAATTTTCTTGCAACACCCTCAACTACAACCATTGTTTTTTGTAGCATTAACAACTGTGGTTGAGTTTGCATGTTAAATTTTTCTGTCACATCAAAGAGTTGTTTCAATAATTTTCCACCCGAGATATCTTTTACTTCTTGTCCAAAAATGGGCTCTCCTATTGATCTTAAGGCTTGAGCCAAGTCGTCTATAGGAACATCTTTTGGAACTAACCCAGCCATTAAGTGTACTTCAGCAACCTTACGGTAATCCCTTTGAATAAAACCAAATAAAATTTCTGCCAGAAATCTCTTACTAACTTTATCTAGCCTGCCCATTATACCAAAATCTATTGGTGCAATTTGACCACTATCATTAATAAAAATATTTCCCTGATGCATATCTGCATGAAAAAAGCCATCTCTTACGGCGTGTCTTAGAAAATGTTGAATAATATCTTCTGCTATTTTACTAGTATCTAAATTTCTTTTTTTCAATTCTTCAGTTTCTCTAATTGAAACTCCGTCAATCCAATCCAGAGTCATTACATTTTCACTAGTAAAATTCCAATAAATCATTGGAACTTTAAATCCAACATCATTCTTTGTATTCTCAGCATATTCGTTAGCAGCTGCTGCTTCAAATCTTAAATCCATTTCAAGATTTGTTATCTCTTTTAATAAAAAAACAACCTCTATTAGTTTTAATCTTTTTGTTTTTTTTACAAAAGACTCGATTATAAATGCAAACAACATCATGGCATCAATTTCTTCATTAAATATTTTTTTTATATCTGGTCTTAAAATTTTTATTGCAACATCTTTAATTGTTCCATTGTCATTAATTTTTGCTTTATGTACTTGAGCGATTGATGCTGCTGCAACAGGTTCACTTAAATCAATTATAGAATTAAAAGACTCTTCTCCAAGATCATCTCTAATGATTTGTTTTGCCTCACTTAAAGAAAATGGAGGTAAACGATCTTGAAGATTTTCAAGTTTTTTCGATAATTCTTCCCCAATGATGTCAGGTCTAGTAGCTAGAAATTGTCCCAGCTTTATAAAAGTAGTACCCATTGATTCTAGCGATCTAGAAAGTCTTTCTCCTTCGTCTTTATCTAAATTATGCTCTTCTTTTTTTTGAAATGAAAAAGATAATATTTTAAATAAAACAACTAAAACCAGTGGAGGTTTTTTAAACTTTGATGCAATTGAAAGTATATCTGATTTTGCAATTTTTCTTCCTAATTTAAATAAGGTAATTAACTTTCTAATCATTAAATTTTCCACCCACTATGAATTGAAACAATACCGTTAGAAAAATTCCTATAAGAACATTTTTGAAATTTATGTTTTTGCATCAAATCAATTAGCTCTTCTTGATTAATGAACTGCTCAATACTTTTTACTAAATATTCATAGGGTTTTTTTTCTCCCACTACAAATTGACCAATTATTGGGATTAACTTTGAGTAATTTTTATAAATTAAATTTAGATTTGTGTTTTGAATTTTAGAGAATTCTAAGCAAAGATACCGACCACCAGGCTTTAAAACTCTATAAGCTTCGGAAAGTGCTCGATCTAGACTTTTTGTATTTCTCAAACCAAAACTGATTGTGTAGTAGTCAAAAGAGTTATCAATTAATGGCAACTTTTCAGCTGGAGCTGTAATCCACTCAATATTTGTATATTTAGATAATTTATTTCTTCCTTGGCTAATCATTTTTTTGTTAGGATCTACAGATGTGACGTTAGATTTTTTATCAGTTTTGTCTAAAAAAAGTTTACCAATATCACCGGTGCCACAAGCAACATCCACTAACTTTTTGTTAACAGATGGGCCCATCATGTTAATCAGACTTTTTTTCCAAAGTCTATGTATGCCTAATGACATAAAGTCATTCATCAAATCATAACGGTCATAGACTTGATCGAATACACCTTCTACTAGTCCTTTTTTATTTTGAAGATATTGTTGCATAAAAAAATATATATTGAATATAGTGTGAAATGCCAGAATTACCAGAAGTAGAAATTGTTCGACAATCTTTAAATAAAAAAATTATTCAAAAAAGGGTAAAAAAAGTAATAATAAGAAATAGAAACTTAAGATTTTTAATACCAAATA
>CACBHL010000026.1 GCA_902539035.1 uncultured Pelagibacteraceae bacterium | reverse complement strand
CCTCTTGAAAACAAAATTTTTAAAGACAATCCAGATAAAGAGTATGTAGTTTTTTGTGGTGTAGGTGGACAAGGTACGTTAGCTACCAAAACTATGAAGGATATGGGGATAAAAAATGTAAAAAATATTTCTGGTGGTATTGCTGAATGGAATAAAATTAAAGATTAATCGAGTATATTATTTCCCTAAGCACATATAAAGTAATTATAGACATTAAAAAAATTATTATCCAATTAATTGTATTCCAAATTTTTTTGCTGTTTAAGTATTTGGAAAAATAACTCGATGCGTATCCAATAAAGAAGAAAAAAAAAGTAGAAGCTATAGAAGCTCCAATACCAAACATTATTTTATCATTAAACAAGAAATTTTTTGAAAAATTACCTAAAAAAAAAACAGTATCTGAATAAACATGAGGATTTAAATAGGTAAAACCAAAAGTCTTAAAAATTATACCGATTAAAGAAATTTTTTTAAAATTTTGATTTAAATCGATTCTTTTACTTTTCAATTTAATTTTTGAATAAATAAAATAAACTAAAAATAAAAGTAAAAGAATATTAAAAATTAACTCAATTGTAGAAGTAAAATATTGATCAAAAAAATAAAAAAGAAAAATACCTACAAATATTAGAAAACAATCTGAAATTGAGCATACAAAACAAACTATAAATGTATATTGTTTTTTTAAGCCCTGCTCAATTACAAATATATTTTGAGCTCCTATAGCTAATATTAAGCTTAGACTTGTAAAAAAACCAAGTAAAAGAAATTCCATTAAAAAATAATTATTAAATAATAATTATTCCGAATTTGCTGTAAGAGTTTTGATTTCTAAAATATTTTCGTTTGGATCTTTAACAAAGAAAGTTTCTTGTTCATATTTTGTGCCTTTAAATCTTAAATAAGGCTCATCATAATACTTAGTTCCAGAATCTTTTAATCTTTGTTTTAAACTATCAAAATCTTTTCTAGACAAATGCACTCCAAAATGTGGTACTGATACATTGCCCATGTCAACATCGTGTCTTTCACTATCTAATTTATGCTCACTTTTATGTAGGGTTAATTCATTTCCCCAAAAATCCACATCGGCCCATTCCTGAGCTGAATTATCTAATCTACATCCTAAAGTTTCGCTATAAAATTTTTTAGCTATTTCTAAATCTCCACATGGAATTGCTAGGTGAAAACAGTTAGTGTTTTTGTACATAAATTATCCTTTAATTACTCAATATAATCACTATATATCCTGTAAATTAAAAATTCAACCAGCATAAATGAACGATTTTTTACAATCAATAATTGACCGTGATCCTGCAGCAAAATCAAAATTAAGTTTAGTTTTGACTTACCCTGGAGTGAAAGCTGTCTTCTTTCATAGGTTGGCTAACTTCTTTAGTACCGCAAAATTTCATTTGATAGCCAGAATCATTTCACAATTTTCTAGATTTCTGACTGGTATTGAAATTCATCCTAAAGCAAAAATAGGAAAAAACTTATTTATTGACCATGGTATGGGTGTTGTAATTGGGGAGACATCCGAGATTGGTGATAATGTAACCATTTACCATATGGTAACTCTAGGAGGAATAGCTCCAAGTATAAATTCAAATGATCAAAGAAATGTTAAACGTCATCCAACGATTGAAAATGAAGTTGTAATTGGATCTGGTGCACAAGTTTTAGGTCCAGTTACTGTTGGGTGTTGTGCAAAAATTGGAGCAAATGCTGTAATTACAAAAGATGTTCCTGAGAAAGCTGTAATGGTTGGGATACCTGCAAAGAATGTTGGTATGGCAGACAGTGAATTTAAACCTTATGGTATTACTCCTGATAGTGATAAAAAATCAGAATAATGAATGATTTACAAAAAGATTTTATTTCAGGGATTGGAAATACTCCTTTAATAAAATTAAGAGCAGCATCAGAAATAACTGGGTGTAATATTTTTGGAAAAGCAGAATTTTTAAATCCTGGAGGCTCTGTTAAAGATCGAGCAGCTCTTGCTTTAATTAAAGATGCACAAGAAAAAAAATTAATTGCCAAAGGTGGTACCGTTGTTGAAGGCACAGCCGGAAATACTGGGATTGGTTTGGGTCTTTTAGGAAATTCATTAGGTTATAAAACAATTATTGTAATGAATGATAATCAAACTCAAGAAAAAAAAGATATTCTTAAAAATCTTGGAGCAGAACTAAAACTAGTTCCAGCTAAACCCTATAAAGATGATAATAATTTTGTTAAAGTCGCTGCGAGATTAGCCGATGAACTTAGACCTTCCAATAATAATGGAGTAATTTGGGCTAACCAATTTGATAATACAGCAAATGCCAAAGGTCATTACGAAGGAACAGGTAAAGAAATTTGGGATCAAACCAATGGTAAAGTTGATGGATTTGTATGTTCTTCAGGAACCGGAGGAACGATTTCAGGTGTTAGTAATGCTCTTAAAGAAAAAAATAAAAATATAAAAATTTTCCTTTCAGATCCAAAGGGTTCTGCTCTTTATAATTATATAAAAAACGGAGAATTAAAATCTGAAGGTGGATCAATAACTGAGGGAATTGGATCTAGTAGAATAACTGCAAATTTTAAAGATGCTAAAATTGATGACGCTTATTCAATTGATGATCATGAAGCCTTGCCAATTCTTTATGATTTAATTCAAAATGAAGGATTGAGCTTAGGTACAAGCTGTGGAATTAATATTGCAGGAGCTATTAGAATGGGTAAAGAATTAGGCCCAGGAAAAACGATTGTTACAATTCTTTGTGATAGAAGTGATAAATATGCCACTAAAATGTTTAATAAAGAGTTCTTAAAAGAAAAAGGACTACCAGTACCTAGTTGGTTTTAAACATAAATCTTGTCAGCTAATCCGTAACAGAGAACACCACTTAATATTGTGAGCACTAAGGGAGCGTAAATTGCTTCATCTGAAGTTTTATCAGTGTGCCCAAGTTTGTTTATTTTGGTACTATAAAAACCAACAATAAATGCACAAAGGTTTTGCAAGAAAATTACATTAAAGAAACCCCAAGTAGCTTCCAAGCCGTTAGGTCTTATAAAGCCGACATATATTGCCATTAAGGTTGAGCCAATAAATATAGATCCAAAAAATCTAACTACACCTGCGCCTGTAGCATCCATTCCATATTGATTTAAAAAAGATTGAGTTTGGAAAACACATCTAAATCCATAGTAAGCAAATCCTATAAAATGAATTAAAAAAAGAATTAAATAAAAAATTCCATTAAATTTTTCAACCATATTTTAATAATATCAAAGATAGGTTTTGAATACACTTTATTTTTTGCGAAAATAAATCAAATTTCAATTGTGAGTTGATGAATGTTTTGCATATTTGATATACACATTTGACGCACGACGTTTTAATGAATGTGTAACAGTATCAAATTAAAAATAGATTGATTGTAATATTAAAAAAATTA
>CACBHL010000025.1 GCA_902539035.1 uncultured Pelagibacteraceae bacterium | reverse complement strand
CCGTAATCTTTAAAACAATTTTTTACATATTCGTTCTGTGCTTTAATAACAATATAAACGCCCCATCTTAAATCATTTGGAATATCTTTTTTTTCTAAATCTATACTTGAAATAACTTCTACTTGACCATCAAATTCAATTAGACCACCATCATTTTTTGGGATCATTTTTTTTGCAATATCATAAACACCAACTGGAGGAAAAGTTAATCCATTACTAGGACATTTTAAATTAGCTGCATTACTCACTGCACACATCTCAATTGCAGACTTGTCTCCACATAAAAAACTATTAAACATTTTTGGGTTCATTCCAGACTCTAATTCAGCTCGCTCTTTAGTTAGACCATAGTGACCCCAAACAGTATTGGGTGTAGAATATTCAAAAGTTGGATGATATTTTGTTCCTTTACCAGCACAAACTATTGAAAATCCATTTAATCTTGCCCACTCTATTTGTTCGAGAATTAAAGATGGTTGATCTCCATAAGCCATCGAACAGATAACACCTTTGTCTTTTGCAAGATCAGATAAATATTTACCACAAGTGATATCAGCTTCAACATTAACTAATACTACATGTTTATTATTTTCTATTATTCTTGTTGCATGAACAGTTCCGATTATTGGGTTTCCTGTTGCTTCAATAAAAATTTCAATATCCCTATCAATAACTTCCTTTAATGAATTAGAAAAATTTATCTTTTTAACTACTTGCTCATTTAATCCGCTTTTCAAACAATTTTTCTTCGCTTGATCAATATTAATATCAACTATGCTATCTATTTGAATTTTTTCTAGATGATTGTATTGAGCCAGAAACATACTCACAAATTTACCACATCCAATAAAACAAATTTTTATAGGATCTTTTCGATTTTCTAATTTTGTATGTAAAAACATTATGAGTTTTAAGGTTTCAAAGCGTTAATAAGATACTTTTTATCAAGTTTACAATCTTTATATCCTCTTTTCACAACATTTAGATATCTTTCAGTTGGAAACTTAAATGGCGATTTTTTAACCATTGTATAAGTCATTACTTTTTTTCCATAATAATAAAAATAATGTTTCTTATAAAGTAAAGGATAGTCCTCGTATACATCCAATTTTTTTTCATCAGTTTTCGAAATCTCAAAAAGAGCTCCAGGTACAATTGAATTTTTTTTAATTTCGATATCAGCAGCTCTGTATTTGCTTCTAAAAGTAAGTCTAAAATCTCTTAAATTTATTTTTTTTAAAAAAATGCTATCTTTGCATCTTCGTTTCATCTGAAAATGATGCAGATTACTACCATATGCAAAATAAAGCATTACCTCTCTACTACTTCAATTTTTTTTGCATTAACAAATTTTAAAATTTGAGAATTACATAAATCTATTTTTGATTGATCTTCAGATCTAATTACAATTGAAACACCTAATTTTCCAGCATGGAAAAAAGGATAGCTTCCTATCTCAACATCTTGATTGTCATTTTGTACTTTGGTTAAAGAGTTAGCTATTTCACTCTCAACTGTTCTTAAACTTATTGTATGACTTTTAATCGGTTCACCACCAACTATGGTATTAGTTAAACCACCTAACATCGATTTTAAAATAGATGGTACACCTGGCAAACAAAAAACATTTTTAACATTAAATCCAGGAGCACCACTTGTTGGGTTTAAAATTAAATTTGCATTTTCAGGCATCCAACACATTTTCTGTCGCCCATCATTAAATTCACCTGGTTTGTAGTATGCTTCTAAAATCTTAAAAGCTTCTTTGTGAATTTCATATTTTAACCCAAAAGTTTTTGAAACAGATTCGGCTGTGATATCGTCGTGTGTGGGACCTATACCTCCAGTTGTAAAAACATAATCATAAGTTGATTTCAATAAATTTAATGTGTCTATAATTGTTTTTTCAACATCTGGAATTACCCTTACCTCCTCTACTTTTACTCCAATTGAGTTTAGCCAAACTGCTATAGTTGAAGTGTTCGTATCTTGAGTTCTTCCAGATAATATTTCATTGCCTATAATTAGAATAGCGGCATTAACTTTTGTTTTTTTAATCATTTTTTATATATAATTTAGTGATGGAATTTACCAAGTCTTTAATAAAAGGCAAATTAATCAAAAGGTATAAAAGATTTTTTACTGATGTGAAGTTAGAGCAACAAACTGTTACAGCTCATTGCCCAAATACAGGATCAATGAAAGGCTTGTTAGATGAGGGCAATGAAGTTTATTTACTTCCAAATAATGATCCTAAGAGGAAACTCAAATTTGGGCTAGAGATTATTAATTCAAGGAAAAATTTGGTTGGAGTTAATACTCACATGGCTAATAGAATTGTACATCATGGTTTAGAAAACAACCTGATCAGTGAGCTCAAAAATAATGATATAATAAAACCAGAAGTATTTTTTAATAAAGAAACCAGATTTGATTTTTTATTAGAAAAAAATACTCAAAAAAGCTTTGTTGAGGTTAAAAATGTTACCTTATTTAGAGACAAAAATACTGCAGAATTTCCTGACGCTGTAACATCTAGAGGATCAAAACATCTGTTAACTCTTATTGATGCCACAAAAAAAGGCTATAAAACATACCTATTATTTTTAGTTCAAATTCAAAATATGAAATATTTTAAAATAGCTAAAGATATAGATGAGCAATATTATAAAAATTATATACTAGCTAAAAAAGCAGGAGTAAATTTTTTAGCTTACAGATGTAATATAAGTTCAAAAAAAATATTTATAGACAAAAAAATTAAAATACTTGATGAGTGATTATAAAGAAAAATTCGAAAAGATGAGAGTTGCAGGTAATCTTGCTGCTAGAACCTTAGACATGCTAACAGAAAATATTAAAGAAGGTGTAAGTACAGACTTCATTGATAAATTGGGATACGAATTTATAAGAGATAATGGAGGCTACTCTGCTCCACTTTACTATAGAGGTTTCACAAAATCACTATGCACATCTTTAAATCATGTTGTCTGTCACGGAATTCCTTCAGATAGAATATTAAATGAGGGTGATGCAGTTAATGTAGATGTTACTGCAATTGTTGATGAACATTACGGCGATACCAGCAGAATGTTTTGTATTGGCAAAACCCCTGTTAAATTAAAAAATTTAATTGATGCAACTTATGAGTCGATGATGAGAGCAATTAAAATTTTAAAACCTGGTATAAAATTAGGTGATATTGGACATACAATTCAATCATTTGTTGAGGATAAAGGTTACTCTGTTGTTCGTGATTTTTGTGGTCACGGAATTAGTACAACTTTTCATGAAACTCCAAATATTTTACATTATGGAACCAAAAATACTGGTATGGAACTTCGACCTGGAATGACATTTACTATTGAGCCTATGATCAACTCAGGAAAATATGATGTAAAGATGTTAAATGATGGCTGGACAGCAGTTACAAAAGATAAATCTTTATCAGCTCAATTTGAACATACGTTAGGAATTACTGAAAATGGTTATGAAATCTTTACAGAATCTGCTAAAGGTTATTCAAAGCCTCCATACTTATAATTAATGATTAAAAGATACTCGCGTAAACAATTAACTGATATTTGGTCAGAGGAAAATAAATATAAAATCTGGCTAGATGTTGAAG
>CACBHL010000024.1 GCA_902539035.1 uncultured Pelagibacteraceae bacterium | reverse complement strand
ATCAAGCTTTAATTAAAACCAACGTACCATCCCAATAATACCGGCTGTTGCATAAAAAAATTGTAGAAATAAAATTCCTTTATGGCCACCTCTATAGGCCCATATTCCTATTAAAATTGCCGAAAAAAGTAATAAGCAAAAACCAAAAAATTCAATTCCGATATTTAAAGCTACAAACAAAGAATATAATATTGCAGTTATAACTCCAGCCCATTCAAATATTTTATTGTTCATAAAAGTTTTTTAAAATTATTATAAAGGATTGTAGAATAGTTATTCATATCTTTCATGTTATCCTTTGCAGATTGATCAAATTTTTCTAACGCACCATCACCAAGCTGATCCTCCAAAGCTTTTTTATATTCTGGGACACATCCCCATTCATTGACTGTGGTATTTTTTATTTCTATATGAAATTGAATTCCATAGGCGTGGTTTTGGTATTTAAAAATTTGAAATTTTGTAACCGGTGACGAAGCTAATAAAGTCACGTCCTTATGATTTTGAATACCCTGCACCTCATAAGAGTGCCATTGTAGACTTTTGATTTGGTTAGGAAATTTTGAAAACAAATTATCAACTTCCTTTTCTTTTGTAAAGTTGATATCCATCATTCCAATCTCAGCAGTGTTTGATTTAACTACTTGCCCCCCTATTACTTCTCCTAATAACTGACAGCCCAAACAAAATCCTAAATAAGGTTTTTTTAAATCTACAACAAACTTTTTAATTTTTTTCTTTTC
Source organism: uncultured Pelagibacteraceae bacterium (assembly GCA_902539035.1). Taxonomy (GTDB): domain Bacteria; phylum Pseudomonadota; class Alphaproteobacteria; order Pelagibacterales; family Pelagibacteraceae; genus Pelagibacter. Next base: position 3,747 of record CACBHL010000024.1, on the reverse strand, counting down.
CTCAACTAGCCATGGATATTGTTTTTCCATAAAAGTATCCATTGGACCTCCCATACAAAACATTCCATCAAATTTATTTAAATCTTCAGGTATTTTTTCTCCTTCATCTAACTCAATAGTGGTTAGATTAAATCCATCAGCTAACATTAAATCTTTGATATATCCGGGGTCTTCTATCTTAATATGTTGTAATACGATAATATTCACTAAACTTAGCTTAGCTCAGAACAGTTCTTTGAACAAATTAAAAAATATTATCTGGCAAGCTTTATAAATATATCACCCATTCCAGTTTTTAAATTTTCTAAAGGAGTATTATTTCGTAATTCACAAAACCTCCCCGTTACTTCGTGACTTTTTACAAAATCTATCTCTTCTTTTTTACAGCTTCTTCCTTCATGTAATAAACCTATTACTACTCGATCATTAAGATTATAGACTTGATTATTATTGATTTTTTCTCCATCACAAAAGTAATCTTTATTTACCCGGTCGGGAAAATCTTTCTTCTTGCAAGGATTTCTGATGGTGAATACATAGAAATCTTTTAAACCGTCCAAAAATTTGTGAGTCATCTTTTCAACTTCAGAATATTTCATAATATCACACGAACAAGGAATGCAGCACTTATAGTAGTCACCACAAATTTTTTCGCCAGTTCTGCTCTCTTTAGCGTACAGAAAATCTGGTTCGCTATTTGGGTCAATTAATGATCCAGAAACTGCACAATATAATTTATTAAATTCTGTAAAATCTTTATATGTAATTTCTTTATCTAAAATATACTTAAAAAACTTTGGTCCAGCTGCATTTCTATTTTGATCTGGAAATATTCTAGACCAATCAGTAATTAATTCTTTATGATAATTTTTTTCTTCTGCGAATGATTCAAATTGAAAAAATATAAAGAAAATTAAAATGAATTTAGATAAGATTCTTTTCATTTTTGTTTTACAGTAACTGTTTGATTTAATGAAGTTATTTTAATTAAATTTTTAGTACCATCAGTCCATTTAACTTCTACTTTAAAATTTTTTTCGTTTTTTCTAATTCCATAATGTGCCACAGGCTCCATTTGACACAAATAACCAGATCCAGCATCAATAGTTTTTGAATGTTTTCTTTGATTTGTAAATAATGTAACTGTTGCACCTCTCGCTGGAGCTCCAAATTTATTAAGAGGTTTAATTCTCAAATATTTACTCTGTTTATCAACTTTTGCTCTATATAAGGTTAGTGGCTGTTCTTTGCTTTCACCACGAGAGACTAATAGTTCTAAAATACCATCACCATCAATGTCGGCAACTGCAGCTCCTGTGCCAAACCCATTAGGTTCAAGTCCTGTTTCAAGTATTATTTCCTCAAAAGCTCCATTCTCTTTTATCCTAAATAACTTGTTAGGCTCAGCTATGTTGTTCATGAAGACTTCATCATAACCGTCATTATCAAAATCAGCAGATATAATGGTTCGAATTCTTGAAGGTTTATCAAATTTACTATTACCTATATCTTTAAATTGATTATCTTGTAAGGCGTAAGCTCTGTGATAACCTTGCCAGTTTCCACTTATTATATCTAATCTTCCTCGATAAAGTATGTCTGATAGTGCAGTTCCTCTGCCGTTCTGGATCACATCATCTACGCGATAGTCAAATGCAACGTCCTCAAAAACCCCATTATTATTTTTTAAAAGAAAATTTGGACCTCTTTCATTTGCTGCAAAAATATCAGATTTATCTGTTAAAATATGCCCTGAAACTATTGCCCTTCCACCTGTAACCTTATCTAAATTTAAACTAACTGATTTGTCCTTAATCTTTTTATCTTCAATCTCATAAAACCTTGTTGGCCCACCATAATTTGATACATAGAGACCATATTCGCCATTACCTTTTCTATCCACACAAGCGACAGATCTGCCTGCTGTTAAATTTAAATCCTCTTTATTTTTTTCAATTTCAAACATGTCTAAAAATTTATTTTCTTCTAAATCTATAAGTCTGTCTGAATATTTTTTTATTCCACTATATGTATCTGTGTTAAGAAAGTATATTTCTTCATAACCATCTCTATCAACATCACAGGCTGCAACACCAATAGTTTTTCTAGTTTCATCAGAAAATACATTTTGATTAGCAATATTAATTAATATCCCATTATCATATGATAAGGCTAAATTGGGATAACCAAATCCTGTAACTATAAATTCATATTTTCCATTTTGATTTATATCTGCAACAGAAATGCCATAACTAAGTCTTTTTGGATTATCTAAAATTTTATCAGTTATATCCTCAAAAAAATCAGCATTAACGATGTTGGGTATTATTAAAATTGTTAAAATTATTATTTTATTTAGAAAATTAGACATCTTACTTTTCATTTTTTTTTCTCTTATATTTTTTCAACCAATCGTCAAATACTTTTATAGCACCACCCATGTCTTTAGTTTTATTTGGATGATTTTTAGCTCTACCCAACATAGTCGAAACTACATTTACTTGATACTTTGTAGATCTATTTTTAATTGTATTAATTGTAAATAAAGCTTTTTCTTTATTTTTAAATCCTAATCCATGTGTTGTAGTTTTAGGATTATAATCAGAATATAAAGATAGGTTAATTGGTTTAATTTTTTTACTTAATGGCATCTTGTCAATTATTTGAAAAACTAGTTTGGGCTTTAAATCATTCATAATTTTTTTTGATTTTCCATCGAAGCCAATAAGATTTATAGAAAAAATTTTGTGTTTATTTGATTTGCATATTAATTTTACATATCTTTTATGGAATTCCCTAATCTCACTTTGATATATTTTTTTTGCTCTTTGATATGATTTGTCTTTAAAATTTGGTGTAATTATTAATAAAATTCTACTTTTCCATTTATATTTTTCCAAATTCATGTTTAAATTTTTTTACTAGAACACCTTTTTGAGCAGTATTTAACTTTTTCCCAATTCAACTTCCATTTTTTTCTCCACTTAAATGGTCTTTGACAAACTATACAAATTTTAGAGGGCAGATTTTCCTTCTTCACTATGCGGTATTTTGTTTAATAAATTTTTCAGCTTCGAATAAAATTAATTTTTTTCTATCTAGTTTCATTTTGTCAAATATTCTTACCATCATTGATAAACGTGGATTTTTTAAAAAAAATTTTCTATTTCTGTCTATAAATCTCCAGTAAAGTCCGTCCATTGTATTGCACCACTCTCCTTTTTTGAAATCCATCATTTTCATAAAATATGCTGATCCACATATATAAGGTTTGGTTGCAAAAATTCCTCCGTCACTAAACAGTCCCATCCCATAAACATTTGGAACCATCACCCAGTCAGATGAGTCAACAAACATTTCCATAAACCACTTGTAAACAATATTGGGTTTGATCTCGCACAAGTTCATAATATTGGATAAAATCATCAATCTTTCTATGTGATGTGACCAACCATGATTAACAGCATTCTTAATTGCATAATCTAATGGGGGAAGACCTGTATTTCCTTCGTACCAAGAATTTTTCATTTTTCTATTTTGTTTAAAGAAATTTCCAGTTTCCATTTCTTTTGAATAACCTTGGTAAACTCCTCGCATAAATTCTCTCCAACCAATCACCTGACGAATGTATCCTTCAAGAGAATTCATTCTAATTTTATTTTTTTTGTGAAACTCTAAAACTTTTTGAATGATAAATTCAGGTGTTATTAGCCCAAGGTTAATATATGGACTTAAAGCGCTATGAAA
>CACBHL010000023.1 GCA_902539035.1 uncultured Pelagibacteraceae bacterium | reverse complement strand
TTTAGTTTCTGCTCTATATTTTCTTGAATAAATAATGGGATTTTACCTCTATATTTTTTAACTTTTTTAATATTTGATGGCATCATTGTCTTCATAAATGATTGCGCTTTTTTATAACCATCTGAACCTTCTACGAAAATGTTTTGAGTATTGTCATCAAACATATCTCTTAAAGTTCTTTTAATTATCTCACTTTCTTGATGTATCAATGACGGAGCAATAGAATTAATTGCATTTTCTTTAATTTGACTCCATGTTTTTATTAAAGTTGTTAGATCATTATTAATTTCATTTTTAGTTTTGTTACTTCCTGCTGTTCTTACTATTAATCCCATCTCTTTAGGGATTTCTATTTCATTCAATATTATCCGTATTTTTTTTCTGTCAGCAGGATTAAATATTTTTCTAGAAATACCACCTCCTTTTGGTGTATTGGGCATCAGTACTATATATTTTCCAGCAATTGAAATGAAAGTACTTAAAGCTGCTCCTTTTTGACCTCTTTCATCTTTAATAACCTGAACAAGAATTACTTGATTTGGTTTTATAACTTCCTGAATTTTATATCTCTTAAACTTAAATATATTTTCTTTTTTTTTTTCTTTTTCTTCTTCACTATTATTCTTTTCGTCTGTAATTTCCTTATCTTCTGTTTGATTATCTATTTCTTTTTCAATAGGATCATCTATCTCTAATTTTCCTTCAGCTATATTTTCTTCTTCTTTTGCTTCAACTTGTTTTGAGAGCTCTTCTCTAGCTTTCTCCTCTTCTTCTTTAATTTTATCTAAATCAGCTTTTGGTATTTGATAATAATCAGATTGAATATCATTAAATGATAGAAAGCCGTGTCTATCCCTCCCAAAGTCTACAAAAGCAGCTTGAAGTGATGGCTCAATTCTACTTACTTTGCCTAAATAAATGTTGTTCTTTATAAGGTTATTTTTTAAACCTTCGTATTCGTAATCTTCAATATTTTCGCCAGATTTAAGAACAACTCTAGTTTCATTTGGATGCGTCGCATCGATATATAAATTTTTTTCCATAATATTTTAATTGTTGATTTCATTAAATTTTTTAAGTTTAAATAAATTTTGTTAAATTCTTGTGCCTTATCTTTAACAAATTCCAAGATATAATGGAATTAAAATGCATAATTTTTTAAAGAATATTCTTCTTATTTCCATGTCTATGGTTCTTTTAACTGGGGTTTTGACAATTGGTGTTTTATGGACTTATTCAAATGATATTCCTGATTATAAATTCTTAAAAAATTATAAACCACCAGTATCAAGTAAGGTTTACTCAGGTGAAGGAGAATTAGTTGCAGATTTTTCTAAAGAAAAAAGAGTATTTGTACCTTACAGCTCAATTCCTAAAAATGTAATAAATGCTTTTTTGTCAGCAGAGGATAAGAATTTTTTTTCACATCCAGGTGTAGATGCTAAAGGAGTTTTGAGAGCAGTTGTTAATAACATATCTAATATTATTTCCTCAAGGCGATTAGAGGGTGCCTCAACAATAACTCAACAAGTAGCTAAAAATTTTTTATTAACAAATGAAGTTAGCATTAATAGAAAAATTAAAGAGGCAATTTTGGCATTTAGGATAGAAAGAGCACTTTCTAAAGAAAGAATTTTAGAATTATATATAAATCAAATATATTTAGGAAGTGGAGCTTATGGAGTAGCTGCTGCAAGCTTAGAATATTTTGATAAATCAATTAGGGATTTAAATTATTCAGAAGCTGCATTACTAGCTGCATTACCCAAAGCGCCAAGTAGGTATAATCCATATAAAGATATTGAACTTGCAAAGTTTAGAAGAAATCTAGTCTTAAAAAATTTATTAGATAATAATTACATTACACCTAAGTGGTATGAAAAATTAAAAACTCAAGACATTGTATTGAGTAAAAATAAAAAAATTTACTTAGAGGATGCTCAATATTTTATTGAGGATGTGAGAAAAAATATAATTGAAAACTTTTCTTATGACAAAGTATACAAACAAGGCTTCAACATAAATACACCAATTAATTTAGAGTTTCAAAAAATAGCCACAAACTCTTTGAGAAAAGGATTAATTTCGTATGATCAAAGAAAAGGTTGGAGAGGACCACTATCTAACAAAAAATATAAAAATAATTGGAATAAAGATTTACAAGAATTTGATTTGGAAGAATCAATTAACTGGTCATTAGCAATAGTAAAAAAAATAAATAAATTCTCAGTAGAAATTGAGACTGAAAATAAAATTGAAGGTATCATTGAATACAAAGATATTTCATGGACCAAAAAAGAATTTAAAAATTTATTTCAGCTAGGTGATGTCATCTATGTTAAAAATTTGAAAGGTAAAAAATTTAGTTTACAACAATTACCCAAAATTAATGGAGGAATTGTAGTTATGGATCCTTACACGGGAAGAGTTTTGGCACTTAGTGGAGGATTTAGTTTTAAAAAAAGTGAATTCAATAGAGCTATACAAGCAAATAGACAGCCAGGTTCAGCCTTTAAACCGTTTGTTTATGCATTAGCATTAGAAAATAATTATACTCCAACAACATTAGTATTAGATGCACCTTTAGTTTTAGATCAAGGTGATGATTTGAAAATGTGGAAACCTGAAAACTATGGAAAAAAATTTTATGGACCATCTACACTTAGAATTGGATTAGAAAAATCTAGAAATTTAATGACTGTTAGAATTGCTCAAAATCTAGGAATAGAAAAAATTATAAACTTTTCAAAAGATCTCAAAATCTATGACAATCCTGAAGAATTATTATCTATATCATTGGGTTCTGCTGAAACTACACTTTTAAATTTAACATCAGCTTATTCAGCTTTTGTAAATGGAGGAAAACTTATTGAGCCAATATTAGTAGACAGAATTCAAGATAGTGAAGGTAATACAATTTACAATAATGATATGAGACAGTGCATAGATTGTGATCAAATTTCTTACTTAAGTAATGATTATCCAACAATAAAAAATAATTATAAGCAAATTTTTTCACCAGCTACCGCATATCAAATGACCTCAATTCTTGAGGGCGTAGTTAAAAGAGGTACAGCTAAAAAACTTAAAGATCTGAAATTAAATATTGCAGGGAAAACTGGCACAACTAATAAAAATACTGATACCTGGTTTATTGGCTTCACTTCAAATCTACTGGTAGGTGTTTATGTGGGCTCAGATAACCCAACTCCTCTTGGAAAATATGAAACAGGTTCTAAAACTGCACTACCAATTTTTAAAGATTTTATTGAACAAGCTGTTAAAAAATCTGAAGCAAGACCGTTTAAAGCTGCAAAAGATACAATTATGATGGTAGTAGATCCTAAAACAGGACAAAAAGCCAATTTTACATCTAAAAATACAATCATAGAAGTGTTTAAAAAAGAAAATATAGTAAATGGGAAAGTTCTTTATTCAAATACAGATAGATTAGATAGCAATAATATACTAAAGTTTTATTAATGAGTGATAATTTTCAAAATTATAAAGAGGAAATAGATAAAATTAATCAAAGAATTAAGGAGTATCTTTGAAAACAATAATATTTATTCAAAACTTCAGTCTTTAAATACAAAAATGCTAGAAGTCAATTTCTGGCAAGATAAAAGTAATTCCCAAAAAGTAGTTAAAGAAAAAAAATTTTTTGAGGATTTAATAAATTCATTAAATTCATCAGTTGAAAAACTAAATGATTTTGAAGATTTAAATCAATTAGCTTTGGAGGAAAATAATTTAGACGTTCAAGGAGAAATTATACAAAATATTAAACAACTTAGGTCGGAAATAAAAAAAAGCGAAATCAAATGTTTTTTATCAAGTGAAGCTGATCCATTAGATTGTTATATTGAGATTCATGCAGGTGCTGGAGGCACCGAGAGTCAAGATTGGGCTGATATGTTAAGACGAATGTATTTAAAATGGTCTGATAAAAAGAATTTTAAATCAAGTTTGATTAGCGAACATAGAGGTGATGAGGCTGGGATAAAGTCTGCAACAATTAAAATAGATGGTGACTATGTTTTTGGGTGGTTAAAAAAAGAGTCGGGAATACATAGATTAGTTAGAATATCTCCATTTGACTCCGGAGCAAGAAGACACACCAGTTTTGCAAGTGTGTGGATTTATCCAGTTGTAGATGAAAATATAAACATAGAAATTTTGGAAAAAGATTTAAGAATAGACACTTATCGTTCAAGTGGAGCAGGTGGCCAGCACGTTAATACTACTGATAGCGCAGTTAGAATAACACACATTCCATCAAAAATTGTTGTTCAATGTCAAAATGAAAGATCTCAACATAAAAACAAAGAAACATGCATGAATATGTTAAAAGCAAGATTATATGATTATGAAATTAAAAAAAGGGAGGAAGAAAATCAAAATGTTGAAAGTTCTAAATCAGAAATAGGGTGGGGCCATCAAATTAGATCTTATGTTCTTCAACCTTATAGACTTGTAAAAGATAATAGAACTAGTTTTGAAAGCACAAGTCCAGATAAAGTATTAGATGGTGATCTTGATGAATTTTTGGAACAATCACTTTATAAATTAAATGAAAAATAATATTTTAAAATATTTTATTCTGCTTCTGTCAGTGTTAGTTATTTTGATAGTTTACCTCAGCACTGTAGGTATAGAGACAGATAAATTTAATGATCAAATTAAAAAAAGAATTTTACTTATAAATAAAAAGATAGATATAGATTTAAAAAAAATTAAATTAACTCTAGATCCTTTTAAACTAAAAATTTATGCAAAAACAGTTGGTACCACTGTATATTTTGCAAAAAGACCCCTAGCATTAGAAAGTATTAAAACGCAAGTTTCGCTAAGTTCTTTAATTAAAAATAATTTTTCGTCATCAAATATAGAGTTAAAAACTAAGTCTATATTATTAAATGATTTAATTAAATTTATTCAAACAACAACCAACAAACCAGAATTATTAAT
>CACBHL010000022.1 GCA_902539035.1 uncultured Pelagibacteraceae bacterium | reverse complement strand
CCTGTTGGTGTAGCACAGCCATCAATATTAATTGACAAAATGACAGTGGGTGGAACAAAACTGTAATTAATGATTAAAGATCAAGATTTCTTAAAAGCTAAAGCTGCATATTGCCTAGATGTTGCAAAAAAAATTGGAGCTTCAGATGCAAGTGTTACAATAGGTCATTCTATTTCCGAAACAGTCAATTTTAGAAATAAAAATTTAGATGAGTCTAATCGATCTGATGGATTAGCGTTTAGCATAGATACTTATATTGGTAAAAAAAAATCTTCAATTTCCTCATCAAATTTATTAAATGAAAATTTAGATATACTTATAGAGAAATGCTACGAAACAACTAAGATTACACCAGAGGATGAGTTCAATTCATTACCAGATAAAAATTTACTTGCAGATAAACTTAAAGATTTAAATATTTATGATAACACCCATATTGATAATGATAAAAAAATTCACTATTTAAAAGAATTAGAAAATATAGCATCAGAGGATAAAAAAATAATAAACACAGAGTCCAGTTTTACTGAAAAAAAAACTAATTTTATTTTAGCAAACAGTGATGGTTTTTGTAGTGGTTACAAAACATCTTCATTTACGACGTCATGTGTAGCTGTTGCTAAAGACGAAAATAGCATGGAAAGAGATTATGAATATTCAAGTAAAAGATATTTAGATGATATCAAAGACCCCCAAGCCTTGGGTAAACTGGCAAGTGATCAGACAATTAGAAAATTAAGTCCAAAAAAAATAGGAAGCGAAAAATTAAGTGTCATATTTGATAAGAGAATTGCAAAAGGTATGCTCAGTGCTTTTGCAAGTGCGATTTCATCCTCTGCAATCGCAAGAGGAACTTCATTTCTTAAGGACAAGATTAATGAGCAGATATTTTCTAATTCTATAAATATAATTGATAAACCAGATATAATTAAGGGTTTAGGCTCAAAAAATTTTGACTCTGAAGGTGTTAAAACTGAAACTCTCAATCTAGTTCAAGAGGGTGTGCTCAAAAATTATTTTGTAGACTCTTACAACGGCAAAAAATTAAACCTTCAATCAAATGGAAGAAGCGGAGGGAGTACAAATTTGTATTTTGAGAATGGAAAACAAAGTTATGATGAGTTATTAAAAACTGATTCAAAATGCATTTATATTACAGAAACAATAGGTCATGGCAGCAATCTTGTAACCGGAGATTACTCTGTTGGAGCAACTGGTTTTTTGGTAGAAGATGGTGAATTTAAATATCCAATAAATGAAATAACAATTGCGGGAAATTTTAAGGATATGTTTAAAAACATATTTTTAGCAAATGACTTAGATTTTGAATATTCAACAAATTCTCCAACTATGATGATCGAAGGCATGACAGTTGCTGGTAAATGAGTAGTTTTTGTGTAATTGGCTCAGGAATTTCTGGAGCAACTATCGCAAATCTTCTAAATAAAAAACACGCTGTAGATTTGTATGATAAGGCAAGAGGCTTAGGAGGAAGATCATCTTTTAAAAGATTAGATAAAAAAAAAGGGTTTGATCATGGGACTCAATACTTTTCTCCAAAAACAACAGAATTTAAAAGATTTACTAAAAAGCTAATAGAAAAAAAAATACTAAAAATTTGGCATGGAAATCATAAATTTTTAAGTGATAAAAAAAAAGAAAATAAAAAACATGTTAAGGTTATTGGTAGAAAAGGAAACAATGACATTAGTAAATATCTTTTAAAAAATGTAAGATGTTATTTTCAAAGTGAATTAAAAAAAATAAATTTCCAAAATAGAAAATGGAATTTAATATTTAATGATGGTGAAATTAGAAATTATGAAAATTTAATTTTGACTTGTCCATTTCCTCAATTAAAAAAATTATCAAAAAAATATATTAAAAATTCTTTTATAAAAGAAAATGTTAAGATGGATGCGAATATAACAATTTTAATAGAAATAAAAAAAACCAATCTAGGTTATAGTAGTTTCTTATTTAATGATAGAATTCTAGGATGGGCTGGTTACGAAAATAGTAAAAAAAGATTTAAGAGTAAAACTGATCTTTGGACATTACAAAGTACTTTTAATTGGGCAAATAAAAAAATAAATCAAAATAAAGTACTTAAAAAAACTAATGCCAAAATTTTGATTGATAAATTTTTTAAATTAACAGGAATTAAGAGGAGAAAAGTACTTTTCTCACTTAACCATGGTTGGAAATACTCCTCAAATTCAAAACCTTTGAAATTAAAAAGTTATTGGAATTCTAGATTAAATCTAGGTGTATGTGCAGACTGGTTTAATGGACCAAGACTTGAGTCAGGATGGATTAGTGCAAATGATCTATATAAGAAAATAAATAGGTAAATTACTCGTAATTTTTTAATCTATATTCCCAATTTCCCATCCTTTGATAAGTAACTTTTACTATTAAAGAAGTTTTTTTATCCAGCCAAATATCAAAATTTAATCTTTTATCATCTGGAAGTGTCATATCTTTGGAGGTTAATTTGAAATGATCAGTCTCATATTCTTCACCATTAATTATAATTTTTTCTTTTCCAACAAAATTAACTATCTGTTCTTTTATACTACCTGATATTGGGCTTATTTGGCTACTAGCTTGCAATATTTTATGACTCCACCAGTTACCAATAGCATTTTCAAGGGGAGCTTCACCAGAGAAAGAAGAGCCCATAATATCAAATTTTTTGGTTTCTTTGTTTAAAGTTAAGTTTACAAACTTTTCTTTTTTATTCTGTAGAGTTTTTGAGTTAAAAGAAATCAATTGATCTTTCAAATATTTTTCTTCTCCAATACCCTCTACTTCAAAAACTGTTGCTCCCAAAAGTTTAACCTCAAATTTGAATTGGTTGGTCACTAGAGTAATGTCGTTTTTTTTTGAAAAAAAATAATAATTATGTCCAATCAATTCATTATTTCTCAAAATTTCCATCTCAATTTTTTTATAGTTACTGTAATGACCAATATGAGCATATGAGCCAAAAGAAATAAAAATAAATATGATGCTGACTGTAATCTTTTTCATTATAAGCAAGTATTAATAATTTTATAATTAACAGTATAATATGTTTTTATCTATTAAAAATATCCCCAAAGTATATTGGAGTTCAGACAAAAGCTTTAACTTCAGACCAAAGTTTTCAACCTCATTTTTTTTAATTTTTGGTTTAATTATATTTGGTTTCGGAGAGGGATTATTAATATTGTCAACTACAGGAAATTCTCCCTGGTCTGTACTAGCAGAGGGAATATCAAAAAATTCTAAATTGTCTATCGGCGCAGCAACATTTCTAGTTAGCGTAAGTGTACTTTTTTTATGGATATTTCTAAGACAGAAACCAGGCCTAGGTACAATTTTTAATATAATTATTATTTCTGGAATGATTGATGTTACTTTATATTTTTTTGATCCCCCCTCATCTAATATACTAAAATATTTATTAGCAATATTTTCTGTAATGCTGGTTGGCATAGGAAGTGGTATTTATTTAGTTGCAAATCTCGGACCAGGTCCAAGAGATGGATTAATGACTGGTTTAACAAAAATAACAAACTTACCTATTGCTTTAGTCAGAGCATGTTTGGAAATTTCAGTTGTAATAGTTGGATGGTATCTAGGTGGAACTGTAGGTGTTGGAACTTTAATTTTTGCTTTTGGAATCGGTCCTTGTGTTGCTTTTGGATTATTTATTGTTAATAAAATTTTTAGTTAGGCTGCTGCTCCAGATTTTTCACTTCTCTTTCTTTCATGAGGATCAAGAATAGATTTTCTTAATCTACAAGACTCAGGGGTAATTTCTAATGCTTCATCCGAATTAAGTATACTCAGTTGTTCAGCAATAGACATTTTTCTTACTGGAGTGAGAACAACGTTTTCATCAGTACCTTGTGTTCTCATATTTGTTAATTTTTTTCCCTTCATTACATTGATTATCATATCTCCTGGCTTTGGAGATAATCCAACTATCATTCCGGGGTATACAGGGTCGTTATGTGTTACGAACATTTCTCCTCTAGCCTGCAAGTTAAATATAGCAAAAGCCACTGCTTTCCCTTGCTCCATTGCTATTAAAGCTCCGTTTCTTCTTCCTTCCATTTCGCCTTCAAAAGGCCCATAGCTATGAAAAATTCTATTAATAACTCCATTACCTTTAGTAAGGGTTAAAAATTTACTTGTGTAACCCATTAACCCTCGTGTTGGGGCATGAAAAATGAGTCTTTTTTTATCTTTACCAGTATCTTTTAAATCAATTAATTTACCTTTTCGTCTATTCATAGAGTCAATTACTTTTGATGAGAATTCTTCATCTAAATCCATTGTAATCTCCTCGATGGGTTCAAGTTTTTTTCCACTTTCATCTATTTGATACAAAACCTTAGGTGGACTGACTGTCATTTCAAATCCTTCTCGTCTCATTTGAGTAAGTAAAATTTCTAACATAAGCTCACCTCTACCACTCACAACAAATGAATCATTGTCATCGTTTTCAGAAAAAGTAATTCCTACATTATTCTGAGCTTCTTGAAGTAGTCGATCTCTAATTTGAGTACTTGTAAGTTTTTTACCTTCTATTCCTGCAAGGGGAGATGTGTTAACGGTTATTTTGATAGACATTGTGGGCGGATCTATTGGCGTTGCTGAAATAGGTTCATTTACTTCTAAATCACAAATAGTATCTGCAACATTAGCTTTTTCTAATCCTGCAATTACCACAATATCTCCAGCCTTACCAACCTCAATAGGCACTTTTTTGGTTCCCTCATATCTGAAAATTTTAGTAAGTTTACCTTCATCAACTTTTTCACCTTTCAAATTAATCGCTTTTATTGATTGATTAGCTTTAGCTGATCCTTGAGTAATTCTTCCTACTAAGCTTCTTCCTAAAAAACTATCAGCATAAAGAAGTGTAGATAACATAGCAAAAGGTTTATCTTTTTCAAATTTTGCAGGTTTTACGTGGTCGATAATTAAATCTAAAAGTGGGTTTAAATTTTCTCTAGGGCCTTCCACTTCTTTATCTGCCCATCCTGATCTACCACTTGCATATAAAACAGGGAAATCTAATTGTTCTTCATTTGCATCAAGGCTTACAAATAAATCAAATGTTTCATCCAAAACTTCATTAGCTCTTTGATCAGCTTTATCAAGTTTGTTAATCACAACAATTGGTTTAAGACCTTGTTTTAAAGCTTTAGATAATACGAACTTTGTTTGGGGCATTACTCCTTCAGCAGAATCTATAA
>CACBHL010000021.1 GCA_902539035.1 uncultured Pelagibacteraceae bacterium | reverse complement strand
AAATTTTTATTCTTAAAAATAAAACCACCTATTGATAACAAAGTAATCGATGAAAAAATTCCAAGAGAGATCCATGCTGATGGAACATGAACATACATAATTCTTACTGCGTCGCTTTGCTTATAATCCTCTGGAGACAAAATTAATGCCTCTGTCAAACCCACCGTCAAAACAACAACAAATAAAAATAAAATATATTTTGGGGCTTTAGAAGTTATTTGAAAAATTTTATTTGGCTCAAAGATCTTAAACATATCTATTATTTAATAATTAATTTTGGAATTTCTATTATGAAAAAGTTAACTGATCAAGAATGCAGAGGGGGAGACAATAAGACAAAATATAACGTTTAACATCCTTGATCAGTATATGAGTTATATAAAATGGATATTTGTGGCGTAGATTTGAGCCAAATGTGTTGGAATATTGATATGCTTAATTTGAAAGCTTAAAGTAGCTTGAGCCCTTTTTTCCTGAAAAAATTTCCTCAATTAGAGGGTGTTTTATTGGCTCATCAGAGTCGTCCATAAGCAAGTTTTGCTCTGAGACATATGCCTCATAAGTAATTTCATCATTTTCAGCAAGTAAGTGATAAAATGGTTGATCTTTTCTTGGTCTGACATTTTTTGGGATGGATTGATACCATTCCTCTGAATTGTTAAATTCAAAATCAACATCGTAAATGACACCTCTAAATTCAAAGTGTTTGTGTTTAACGATGTCGCCGATTGAGAATTTAGCTTTTTGAATAGGCATTATGGTTAGTATGGGTATTTAAATATAAAAATCAATGCAAAAAAAGATTAATGTTTTGTGATGTGGCAAATATGTTAATATCTTTTTAGTGAATAAATCTTTTTTGAAATTTATTACCGATTTCGGGCCATTAGCAATATTTTTTTTCTTTTATTATAATAATGATAAAAATTTATCAGTTGCAATACCTCCACTTATAGTTGCAACTTTAATTGCTTTGGCAGTTGTATGGTTCTTTGAGAAAAAAATACCTCCAATGCCATTGCTTAGTGGAATATTAATCACATTCTTTGGTGGACTAACTATTTATTTTAATGATCCAATATTTATTTATGTTAAACCAACTATAATAAATATTTTATTTGCCTTAGCTTTATTTTTTGGAAAATATTTTACAAGAGAACCTATTTTAAAAAAAATTATGGGTAAATCCATACCCTTATCTGATATTGGGTGGGAGATACTAAATAAAAGGTGGATGTTCTTCTTTCTTGGGCTCGCTGTACTTAATGAGTTTGTTTGGAGAACACAAACTGAGGAATTCTGGGTTAATTTTAAAGTATGGGGAATGTTACCGATAACAATAATTTTTACAGCATTTCAAGTACCACTAATTAATAAACATAAAATTGATGCGCAGTAATCTAAAATTAATAATTAATAACCCTCAAAATAAAACAGAGCAAAAGCAGTTCTTTGAAAAAGATGAACTTAAAATAATTTTAGATCTATATGCAAAGATGGTGTCTGAAGGGTCTTGGAAAGACTATGGATTAAATATTTCTAGCAAACAAGTGAGCTTTAGTGTTTTTAGAAATGCAGCTGAAAATGCTATTTATAAAATTTGTAAAAATTTTAAGCCAAAAAATAAAAATCTTAAATATTTAATTACAGATACGAATGGTAAAATTTTAAAGAATTCTTTTGAACTCAGATTATTATTAAAAGATACAAATTGGAAAAAGCTCTAATAAAATTAACGTCTTTGACCAAAAAGTCTTAGCAACATTATAAATAGATTTATAAAGTCTAGATAAAGAGTAAGAGCACCCATTACAGCTTTTTTGCCCATGATTTCACCTGTATCACTTGCTGCATACATGTTTTTAATCTTCTGAGTGTCGTAAGCCGTAAGACCAACAAAAATTAAAACGCCTAATATTGAGATCACAAAATACATCATTGATGATTTCATAAAAATATTAACTATCGAAGCTATAATTATTCCAATTAAACCCATCATTAAGAAAGAGCCTAATTTAGTTAAATCTCTTTTTGTTGTATACCCATAAATACTCATTGCCCCAAAAGTTGCTGAACAAATAAAGAAAACTCTTGTTACACTCATTCCTGTGTAAACTAATAAAATTGAAGATAAAGATAAGCCCATCAACCCTGCAAAAACCCAAAAAGTTGTCTGGGCTTTTGATGCACTCATTTTATTAATCCCAAAACTCATATAAAAAACAATTCCCAAAGGTGCAAGCATTACAAGCCATTTTAAACCCGACATATAAATTGCATTACCTATTTGAGTTAAACCAACAATAGATCCAGCATCATTGGTAACCACTGACATTTTAAATGTTAATAACGCAACTATTCCAGTTAATAAAATTCCTGTTGCCATGTAATTATAAACTTTTAGCATGTAGGCTCTTAAACCCTCATCCATTACAACAGTTGATTGTTGAGCTGCTTTTGCTCTGTTTAGTATTCCGTTTTTATCAAATTCCATATGAACGTTATATAATAGCCTTTTACTAATTATTCAAGATACCTTAAAAGGTTAATAAAACGTTAACATAATTTTCAAATGAATTACAAAAATCTAGGAAACACAGACCTAAAAGTAAGCACAATTTGTCTCGGTACTATGACTTGGGGAGAGCAAAACACTCAAAATGAAGCATTTGAGCAAATGGACTTTGCTTTGGAACAGGGAGTAAATTTTTGGGACACAGCAGAATTATACGCAGTACCTCCCAGAAAAGAAACTTATGGTGATACTGAAGAAATTATTGGAAATTGGTTTGAAAAAACTAAAAGAAGGGACGAGGTGATTCTTGCAACTAAAGTTGCTGGACCCGCTCGCGATTATTTAAGAAATGGGGAAAATAGTTTTGTAGGTCCTAATTTAGAGAGCGCTTTAAATAATAGTCTAAAGAGATTAAAAACTGATTATGTTGATTTATATCAACTTCATTGGCCAGAGAGAAAAGTAAATAACTTTGGAAGATTGGGTTATGTTCATCAAGAAAACGACTGGAACCAATTTGAGGATGTTTTAGAAGAATTAAATAAGTATATAGATCAAGGTAAAGTTAGATATGTCGGTTTATCCAACGAAACCCCATGGGGTGCAATGGGTTTTTTAAAAGTTTCGGAAGATAAAAATTTACCTAGGATGATGTCAATCCAGAACCCTTACAGTTTATTGAATAGGTCTTACGAAGTTGGATTAGCAGAAGTATCAATAAGAGAGGAAATTGGATGCTTATCATATTCTCCTCTGGCTAGTGGTTATTTAAGTGGAAAATATAGAAATAAAAAATTTCCAAAAGGGTCTAGAATGGAAAGAGATTGGGATTTTTGGACGCGTTACAGAAAACCAAACACTGAGGAAGCAGTAGAGCTTTATTACAAAATTAGCAAAAAATATAACCTTGATATGAGTCAGATGTCTATCAAATTTTGTGAAATACAGGACTTTATGACAAGTGTAATTATAGGTGCAACAACAATGGAGCAGTTGAAAACAAATATAGAAAGTGTAAATGTAAATCTATCAGATGATGTTGTTAAAGAAATTAACCATGTTCAAAAAATTTACCCAAATCCATGTCCTTAATTAAAAAAATTTTAATATTTTTTACCGTTTTGTTCTTTACAAGCTTAAATCAGCTTCAAGCACAAGAAGTAAAAAAAATTGGTAAATATAAAGATTGGGAAGCCATGGTAGTTTCTGAAGCAAGTGGAAAAGTTTGTTTCGCACAATCCTCACCTATCTTGCAAGCTCCAAAAACAAACAAGAGAGATGCAAAATTATTTGTAGCCTTTAGACCAAACGAAAGCATTACCAATGAAGTAAGTGTCACCCCAGGCTATGAATTTAACAAAAGCAACTCTGTTACTGCAGCTTCAGGAAAAAATAAGTTTAAATTTGACATTAAAGAACAAGGCTTTGCCTGGATTGCTGACAATAAGATTGAACTAAAAATGATTAAGCAAATGAGAAAAGGTTCTCGAATAATGATTACTGGATACAACCAAAAGGGTTCTCAAACAATTGATCACTATTCATTGCTAGGATTTACTAAAGCTTATAACGCATCTCGAAAAGCTTGCAGTTAGTTTAATGAAATCAAAAAAAAAAATTGTTCTAGCATACTCTGGAGGGCTTGATACCTCTATAATTTTAAAGTGGCTTCAAGAAAATTATGACGCAGAAGTAATTTGTTACACTGCAGATGTGGGGCAAGAGATCAATAGAAAAAAAATTATCTCTAATGCAAAAAAATTTGGTGTCACTAAAATAATTATTAAAGATTTAAAAGATATATTTGTAAAAGATTATGTTTATCCAATGATCAGAGGTCATGCTATTTATGAAGGTGTCTACTTATTGGGAACATCCATAGCAAGACCACTCATAGCTAAAGATCAGATTAGAGTTGCTAAAAAATTTAAAGCGTTTGCAGTTTCCCACGGTGCGACTGGTAAAGGAAACGATCAAGTAAGATTTGAACTAGGTTATCATTACTTTGGCCCGAAAATAAAAATTATCGCTCCTTGGAGAATTTGGAAATTAAAATCAAGAACTGATCTTATAAATTATGCAAAAAAACACAACATAGCTATTCCAAAAGATAAAAAAGGTGCATCTCCTTTTTCAGTAGACGATAATTTATTTCACACTTCTACTGAAGGTAAGCTTTTAGAAAACCCCAAAAATTTTGCGCCAGAATTTATTTTTCAAAGATCAGTTTCGCCAGAAAAGGCACCAAATAAAGCATCTTTTGTTACTATCAATTTTAAAAACGGAGATCCATTTGGTGTGAATGGGAAAAAAAATTCTCCAGCAAAATTATTAGAAAAATTAAATCAACTTGCAGGTAAAAATGGAATTGGCAGAGTTGATTTAGTTGAAAACAGATTTATTGGAATAAAGTCTAGAGGTGTATACGAAACACCTGGGGGTACTTTGTTAATGCATGCACATCGTGCTATGGAGTCTGTAACTCTTGATAAAGATACAATGCATAAAAAAGATCGAATTATGCCAAGATATGCAGAGCTTATTTACAATGGCTACTGGTATTCGAAAGAAAGATTTAAACTTCAAAAAATTGTGGACCTAGGTAAAAATAAAGTTAATGGTTTAGTTAAACTCAAACTTTACAAAGGAAATGTTACAATAATTTCCAGACAAACTAAAAGTGTAGCTTACTCTATGAAAAAAGTTTCATTTGAAGAAAATAAAACCTTTAATAAAACAAATGTTGAAAGATTTATTAATTTTCATAAGAAAAAACTACGTTCTTAATAAATCTTAGGTCAATTTATCGTTTGTCAAATTTGTTTAAAACTATATCTTAGATTTATGGAATCATTAAAAAATTGGATGATAGAAGCAGCAAATATTTTATTTGATGACAGTAAAAATGATTTGAGGGCCCT
>CACBHL010000020.1 GCA_902539035.1 uncultured Pelagibacteraceae bacterium | reverse complement strand
AAGAGTTAAAAAATTTAATTGAAAAAGCAAAAGGTGATAGAGAGAATACTGAAAAGGCTAAAGAACAAAGAGATGCAGCAGTAAAAGCAGCTGATGAAGCTCAAGAAGCAGCTAAAAAAGCACAAGAAACAGCAAACTCAATAGCCGATCAAACTTCGAAAGCAGCTAAAGAAGCTGCAGAAAAAGCACAAGAGGCTGCAGAAGAAGCAAAAAAAGCGGCCGAAAAAGCTCAATCAGCTACCTTTGAATATGATGCTATGAAAGGTTGGTTGAAATCTACTGAGGATGCAATTAAGAAAATTGAGGGATCAATTCAAGGAATTAATGAAAATTATAATTCTTTACAAACTATTTATAATAAAAGTATTTCAGCAAAAAATATTAAAGATATTTCTAATAAAGATTTTTTAAGATTAGAAGGTCTAGCATCTAGAATAAAATTAGAAAAACCAGGTGGGTTTAAAGCAGCAGTAATGGACCCTGCAGATATGTTAAGACTAGATGTTATTAGAAAAGCAAAAGAATTAGGTCTATCAGAGAATGAGGCAATTACACTTGGTAATAATGCAAGGGTCAGATATGCAGATATGAAATTTTTACAATCAAATGCATTCGCACAATTTAAAGCCCAAGGTCTGACAAATAACGAAGCTACAAAAAAATCATTTGAAATTCTACAGGATAAATATGGTAATTGGATGAATAATTTAGGATTTGGACTTAACGAGAGTCAAAAAAAAATTAGCAATATTGATACATGGCTTACAAGTGTTGCAATGGCAAAAAAGGCTGCAACGGATTTTGGAACATTAGATCCAAATGATGAGAAAGAATTAAGATCTTCAGCAAAAGCTACAGCTGATAAGGTTTTACAAGAAGCTTTAAATCAAGGCTTTTCAAAAGAGGAGGCAGAGCAGATTGCAAATAACACATTTGATACAATGTTTAGTGGTTTAAAATTTGCTTATCAAACAGGAGAAGCTCTTCTTCAAAAAGGATTATCAGAGAAAGAAATGGATCAAGTATTATCAAAAATGATGAAAGATCGATTTGGGACAATTGAAGCTGATTTTTTTAATCCTGAGAACCTAGGAGATATTGGGGATGATAAGGCTGTTAAGTTTTATGTAACAGGATTAGGGGCATTAAAATATGCAATGAAGAATAGAGAAAGATCTATAAATCCAGATGATGTTGATGAAGTAGAAAAAGTAATTTCAGATACTGAAAAACTTGTTAGAGAAAGAGCTGCTAAATTAGGAATTACTAATCAAACTAAAATAGATAAATTTGCATTAGATGCAAAGAATTCAGTAATTGATTTATATCATTTTGGATATGCAATTGAAGATTATTTGGGTGGACCAGAAAATAAAGGGCCTTGTGATCAAGATTGTATTGATCAAAATATAGATTTCATTTTAGATAAATTTTATTCTAAATGGGGCTCTAGATTATTTGATGTTACAAGTGAAGAGTTTAAATTAGATACTTCAAAAATTGATGTTTATGTTACTGGATTAGTAATAACTGAGTCCACAGAGGCAGCTAAAAAGGCAAAAGAGAATGCTGAAAAAGCAGTTAAAGAAGCTGAAAATACACTTAACACAGCAAAAGAATTAGAGCAAAAAGCTAAAGATGCTCAAGCTAAGGCAGATCAAATTAAAGACAAATCTTCACAAGAATATAAAGATGCAGTGGCTAAAGCAGAATCTGCACAAAAAGCTGCTAAAGCTGCAAGAGACGCAGCTGAAAAAGCAAAAAATGCTTCAGAGGAAGCAAGAAAAGCTTATGAAAAAGCTGAAAAAGAGTTAGCTCGGTTGGAACAGGAACTTAAAAATCTTTTAGATGAAATTGGAGGACCTGGTGATTTAGGGCCTGGTGGGATAGGTGCTTGGGATCCAAGAAAAACAATTGCACAAAACAAAGAGAGAAAAATGGAAATTAGTGAAATTAAATCTAATAAAAATTTATCTAACGTTATGAATTCTATGAGTGATAAACAAGTTTATGGTTTACTAGCTAGCGGTGTTATAAATTCAGATTTAGTCAATGAATATATTAAAAATGGAAAAAACGCACCAATACTTGCTTGTGGAACATCTGATTGTGAAGTTGGAGACTTAAAATATGTTTTTGAAGAAGCAGATAGAGAAATGAAAATGAGCTCAGTTAAAGATAATATGATGCTCGCAAAAGTGATGAACTCTTTAACTGATAGACAAGCTTACGAATTAATTGCATCAGGGGCAATACCATCAGATATGGTAAACGAATATATTCAAAACGGTGCTAATGCTCCAATATTACCATGTGGATCCGCAGAATGTTCAATGATCGAATATATGAATCCTGGTTCAACTAAAGCAGTAGCAGAAGGTGTAGATGTAGTGGGTATTGGAGAAGTGCAAGGTGCTGCAACAGACATTTTGGCTGCAACAAGAGATACAAATGTTAAATCTGCTGCGGATGCTTTAGGTGAAGATTTACAAAGTGCAATTGCTGAAATTCAATCAACTTTGGACTCTGGAGCAGTTATACGAGGTGCGGATGGTCAAGAAATTTCGGTTAAAGAGGCTTTAGATTCTATGCCAGAGGGTGGTTCAGTAAATCCAGATGGAACATTGAATCCAGATTCAAGAACTACCACTAATCCAGATGGAAGTGATTGTGCAGGTCCATGCCCTGAACCAGACTTGGATGGTGATGGAAATCCAGGATAAAAATTTAAATTTTATTACTTATTTTTAATGCAAATGCATAGTCAATTGCAATTTCCTCTATCGCACCATCTCGACCAGATTTACCACCATGACCTGCATTCATTTCTGTTTTTAACAAAAGCAAATTATTATCAGTTTTATATTCTCTTAATTTTGCCGTAAATTTCGCAGGCTCATCAAATAGAACCCGGTTATCGCTAAGGCTTGTTGTTATTAACATGTGAGGATAATCTGCTTTTTTTATATTGTTGTAGGGAGCATATGAAAAAATATAATCGAAATGTTCTTTATTATCTTTAGCGTTTCCAAATTCATCAAACTCTCCAACTGTTAAAGGTAAAGAGTGGTCTAGATTAGTTGTTAATGAGTCAACAAAAGGTACAGCCATTATAATTCCTAAAAACAATTCTGGTGATTGATTTACAACGGCTCCCATAAGTAATCCTCCTGCCGATCCACCCATGCCAATAATTTTACCTTTAGATGTGTAGTTATTTTCTATTAAATATCTACTACCGTGAATATAATCCTCGAAAGTGTTTTTTTTATTTGTTAGTTTTCCTTCCTTCCACCACTTCATTCCTTTTTCCAAGCCACCTCTTATATGTGCAGTTACCCAAATGATATTTCTATCTATTAAACTTAATCTTGTTGATGAAAAACTTGGGCTCATTGAGCTACCATAAGAACCATATCCATAAAGTAGTAAGTTGGCAGACCCGTCTATCTTCGTTTTTTTATGACGTGTAATTGTTAATGGCACTAATCTTCCATCGTGCGATTGGAACTCCACTCTTTCAACAATATAATTTTCTGAATTGTGTCCTGACGGAATTTCTTGTTCTTTAACAAGCTCTTTAGATTTATTTGATAAATTAAATCTATAAACCCTCGAAGGTGTTTTGGGAGAGGAATACCCAAGATAAACTTCATCCGTATCTCTATTTCTTTGAGTGAGAGAAACTCCAGGAACATAAATTGTTTCATCTGAAAATATTAATTCTTGCTCTATATTGGTAGAAATATTTCTAACAAATAATTTATCTAGAGCATTAGAGGTTTCAGATCGAATGATCCAATTTTTTAGAAAAGTTAGGCCCCCTATTAAAACTTCTTTTTTAGGTAAAATAAAAGGTTTCCAGTCTTGTTTTTCTAGACTATCTGTAATGTCAATTT
Source organism: uncultured Pelagibacteraceae bacterium (assembly GCA_902539035.1). Lineage (GTDB taxonomy): Bacteria > Pseudomonadota > Alphaproteobacteria > Pelagibacterales > Pelagibacteraceae > Pelagibacter. Next base: position 1,976 of record CACBHL010000020.1, on the reverse strand, counting down.
TAAAATCTTCTGCATTTTTATTTGTATGATTATAAAATTTACCATCCCATGAGTTTGTTGAGTATAGAACACCCCTATCTCTTTTCATTATGAGTTTTGGAAGAGGGTCTGTTTCATCTATATTAAAATAGTATTGTTCTGAGGTGTTATGATCAGATGTATTTATAAAATAATACTTTTCGTCTGAACTTAACCCAATACTAACTGTAAAAGCCTCACTTTTTTCTTCAAAAATTAACTTATCTTTATCTTTAAAATTTCCTATCTCGTGTCTATAAATTTTTCTTGCTCTGTGATTTTTATCTAGTTTTGAGTAAAAGATATATTTATCATCTAAACTAAAAGTAATTCCCCCAGATGTTTCTGTAATTTCCTTAGATATAATTTTATTTGTTTTTATATCCCTAATACGAATAGTGTAATATTCAGAACCTTTGAGATCTAATGAATAACCAAGATATTTATCGTTGTTACTTACCTCTAAGTCACCAACACCAAAGTACTCAGTTTTAAGTCGTTCTTTTTCCTTATCGCCATTCCAAATTTCCTCAACTTTACTTGTTCCAATTTTTTTTCTGAGCTTAATTGAATAATTTCCTTTAGCTGTTGTTTTTGTCCAGTATTCATAAGTATGATCTTTGTAAGGCAAAGACTCATCATCTAATTTTATTCTTCCCTTGATTTCATCAAATAATTTCTTTTGTAATTTTTTAGTGTCTTTTAAATGATACTCTGCATAAGAATTTTCTTGATCTAAATATTTTTTTACTTCAGGGTCTAACTTAGATTTATCTTTTAAAACTTCTAAGATATTTTTCTGATGTATCCAGCTATAATTATCTTCCCACTCGACATTGTGACAAGATTTTATCTCTGGTTTTTTTTTTAGATATGGTACTTTCATTTGCTCTAGGAAATATATGAATATTATAATTTATACACTGTTAATTTTAATTATTTTATATTTTTTATTAAGATGGTTCTCTAATGCTGCTCTTAATAAGATGTCAAAAGGACTAAGATTACTATCAATTCTACTATTAGTGATTTTTGCAGTATTATTTGCTATTGGAGGAAAATTTTTACTAACATTACCGTTAACATTAGCAAGTCTAGCTCTTGTAAAACTTAAAGGCTTGTCCTTAATTCAAATGCTTTCTCTTTATAGACTTATTAAAACTTTAAGAAATTCTGGAAGATTTTCTTTTAACCAATCTATGAGCAATAATTCATCGACATTATCTGTTTCAGAAGCATATAAAATATTAAATTTAGATATTACAAAGAAACCTACTAAAGAAATTGTTAATAAAGCTTATTTAAAAATTCAAAAAAAAATTCATCCTGATGTCTCTCCAGAGACTGCAAGATTATCAACTATAGTAAATGAAGCTAAAGAAATTGTTCTTCAAGATATTTCTTAAGATAATATTGATATAAATTTACTGACTATTTTTTCTGAATTTATTTTATCTTTACCCAATGTATTATGAGAGACTATTTGCTCACCGTCAGGTATAATTGGATACATATTTGTTGAATAAGATCCATAAATTAAAGGAGTGTCAGCCATTAATGTAATAGTTTTAACTCCAAGGGCTGCCGATAAATGTGCAAAGCTAGTATCATTGCAAATTGCTATATTACAATTTTTTATCAATGGTAAAGTTTGATTAATTGAATAGTTGTCTAATGCAACACATTGGTCTTTAAATTCAGTATTTAAGATTTCATTTAAAATTTTCTGTTCGCCTTCATCCTTACCAGTAGCTAGAAAAAATCTACATTTTTTCATATTTTTAATTTTTTTCATAAATTCTATAAAGGTTTTTGCAGGAATTCTTTTTGTTGGTCCAGAGCCACCAATAGCAAGCAGGATATTAATTTCATCTGGTTTAATATTTAACTCTTCAGACGCTTCTCTAATTAAGTTTTTGTTAATTTGAATTTCAGGATTTTCATTAACTTCAATATCC
>CACBHL010000019.1 GCA_902539035.1 uncultured Pelagibacteraceae bacterium | reverse complement strand
TGAATTCTCACTTAAAGATTTAAATTCAAGAGCTAAGAATTTTCTTTTATCAGTAATAGAAAAACCAGAAGACGATTTGATGTATGCTTTGATATTAAAAAATTTATCTGATCGACAAATATTAATTGATAAAAAACTAATCGATTTTATTATTAAAAGGATAAGTAGATCTTATGGTAAAATATCTGATTTCATATATAAAATCGACGAAATTAGTTTAAAAAGAAAAAAACCAATCGATTTTAAAATTATAAAAGAGGCTTTAGGAGAGTAATTGAATAAGTATAGAACACATAAATGTAATGAGTTAAGAAAAGGAGATATTGATAAAAATGTTTCTCTTTCTGGATGGATAAATAAAAAAAGAGATCATGGAAATTTATTATTTATTGATCTTAGAGATAACTATGGAATTACTCAGTGTATTATTGATAAAGAAAATAAAAATTTTTTAGAATTAGAAAAGATACAGCTAGAGACTGTGATCAAAATTATTGGTAAAGTTGTAAATCGTTCAGATGAAACTAGAAATAAAGATATTGAGACTGGAGAAATTGAGGTAGTAATATCTGAATATGAGACCTTGGGCACTTGTAAAGAATTGCCAATGCCTGTTTTTAGCGATCAAGAATACGCAGAGGAAATAAGATTAAAATATAGATTTTTAGATCTTAGAAGAAAAAAAATTCATGAAAATATTATTTTAAGATCTAAAGTTATTTCTTACATAAGAAATGAAATGATAAAGTTAGGCTTTTTAGAATTTCAGACTCCAATTCTAACTTCTTCTAGTCCTGAAGGCGCCAGAGATTTTCTTGTACCTAGTCGATTAAACCCAGGAAAGTTTTATGCTCTACCTCAGGCACCACAACAATTTAAACAATTAATAATGGTATCAGGTTTTGATAAATATTTTCAAATAGCTCCTTGCTTTAGAGATGAAGATGCTAGGGCTGATAGAAGCCCAGGAGAATTTTATCAACTTGACTTAGAAATGTCTTTCGTTGAGCAAGAGGATGTATTCAGTGTTGTGGAAAAACTGGTGGTTAATACTTTTAAAAATTTTTCTAATAAAAAATTAATGTATGACACTTTTCCAAAGATTCCATATTTTGAAGCGATGCTTAAGTATGGAAGTGATAAACCTGATTTAAGAAACCCTCTTATAATAAATGATATTACAGATATATTTAATAGAGAGGATGTTACATTTGATATATTTAAAAAATTAGTACGATCTGGATCTAAAGTTAGATCAATTACTACCAAAGATACAAAAGATAGACCTAGAAGTTTCTTTGACACCATTGATAAATGGGCCAAAGACCAAGGTGCTTCAGGCTTAGCATACTTTACTTTTGAAAAAAATAATAAAATTTCTGCTAAAGGACCAGTAGGAAAATTTTTTTCTGAAGAGGCACTCTTAGAAATAATGAAAACTACTAAATCTGAGGTAGGTGACAGTATTTTTCTAGCATGTGGAAAGCAAAATGAATTAGAAAAAATAACAGCACTAGCAAGAGACAAAATTGCAAAAGATTTAGATCTAATTGATGATAATACTTTCGCTTTCTGCTGGATAGTTGACTACCCGATGTTTGAAAAAGATGAGTTAACAAATAAGATTAAATTCAGTCATAATCCATTTTCTATGCCACAAGGCGAATTAAAAGAAAAAGATTTTGAAAATCCTCTTGATATTCTTGCTTACCAATATGATATAGTTTGTAATGGAGTAGAATTATCCTCGGGCGCAATAAGAAATCATAAACCAGATCTTATGTATAAACTGTTTTCAATTGCAGGTTACAATAAAGCAGAGGTAGATGAAAAATTCAGTGGGATGATCAATGCATTAAGTTACGGCGCACCACCACACGGTGGAATCGCACCAGGTATAGATAGAATTGTGATGCTTTTAGCGAATGAAAAAAACATAAGAGAAGTAACAATGTTTCCAATGAATCAAAATGCTCAAGACTTGATGATGAATGCACCTTCGGAGATTGACCAAGATCAATTAAAAGAATTAAATCTTTTAATAAAAAAAAAAATATAAAATTATTTTTTTCCCTTTAAGCTAATTTTTACATCAGATAGGTCAACTAGATTTTTTTTGTAATTATTTCTTACAAATCCTTTACTTGTAATATCTTTAACAATTTTTAATAGTTGATTTTGACCTTCTGAATCTTGTTCATCTGAACTACCTGTATCATTTCCACCAATAGAAGGAGTGTGAGCAAGATCTTCTCTATTTTGATAAGAAATTGCTAGTTCTCTAAAAATATAATCTAAAATTGATGTAGCACTTAATATTCTATCATTACCTAAAACTTTACCTGATGGCTCAAATTTTGTTCCAACAAACGCACTTATGAACTCATCTAATGGTACCCCATATTGTAGGCCTAAAGAAACTGCAATTGCAAAGTTATTCATCAATGCTTTTACCAATTCTCCTTCCTTACTCGTATCTATAAATATTTCTCCAATTTTTCCATCTTCATATTCGCCAGTATGTAGATAAACCTTATGATCGCCTATGGTTGCTTTTTGAATATATCCTTTCCTTCTATCTGGCATACTAAATCTCTTCCCACCTCTTTCTGAAGTTTTATTGAGATTTGTCACTATATTTTCTTTGCTAATTGTATTTAAGTCTTCATTTGTAGCTACAATTTCAACATTTTTATTTTCTACAATTTTATTATTTTTAGGATCAAGATTTTTAGTTTTTCTATTGTCCAACTTAACATCTAGAACTTCAAATTTACCATCGTCTCTCTTTTCCAAATTTTTTAATTCTGTTTCATTTATGTCATCCAAGTAATGATTGACTTTGAATGTGCATGTATAATACGTTTCAACTAGATATTTTGCCATTTGACCTCAATTAAAAATTAATTTGAATAATGAATCATTTAATTTATATACTTATTCAAATTTTAGTCTAATTTAAATTTTACAATTTTTAATTGAAAATATATGAAATAAAAATGTTGACACTTTTTAAAAAAATTTTTATTTGGTGGAATCAAGATACATTTGGAACTAGGTTAAAAACTATTTTTTTTGGTAAACTTGTTGGTACAGATGAACTAGGAAACAAATATTACCAAAGTAAAAAAGGGAAGAGGTGGGTTATATATGCTGATACAGTTGATGCATCAAAAATTCCAGTTGAATGGTACTCTTGGATACATTTTACTTCTAATAAAATAGAAAAAAAACATGTTTTAGATAAGTATGAATGGCAAAAGCCACATCAGCCTAATTTGACAGGTACTGATCAAGCATATTATCCAAACAAAAATAAAGATGGAGTTAAAAAAAAATATAAAAGCTGGAAAGAATAATATTAAAATAATATTAATAATTTTTTTTTATTTTTCTTTATTTTCAACAGCATTTTCGCAAAGCAATCTAGAGGGCACTTATATAGACATCAAAATTTTGGATAAAATAAGTTCCAAAAATACACTTTTGAAATTAAAAAATGGAGATCTAACATTATTTAAAGACTTATCTATAAAAAGTTTAAAATGTAAAAATTCAGAATTTGATGATAATCCGGAAATTACAGCTTATCTGCAGGTTACCGATCTTAATAATTCAAATAATGATGAAGTTTTTGTTTTTAATGGATGGATGTTTTCATCCAGCCCATCAATAACACCTTTTGATCATCCAGTTTATGATATTTGGCTTGTAAGATGCTATTAAATAATTTTTTCATTATCTATCCAACCTACATTAAAATCAGATTCAATAAATTTTTTATGATTTAGCAATTTTTTATATAAAGGAATAGTTGTTGTAATTCCCTCTATTACAAATTCATCAAGAGATCTATTCATTCTTTGAATTGCTTCTGATCTATTCCGACCATGACAAATTAATTTACAAATCATGCTATCATAATAGGGAGTCACTTTATAGCCTTGGTATATAGCTCCATCTACTCTTGTTCTAAAACCTGAGGGTTGATGACACATACCAATTGTACCAGGTGAGGGTTGAAAGTTTTTACTAGCATCTTCGGCATTAATTCTACATTCTATTGCGTGACCTCTTGGGTTTATATCACTTTGATCTAAAGCTGTTTCGTTTGAAAATGCAATCCAAATTTGTTCTTTGATAATATCAATTCCTGTAACCATTTCTGTTACTGGATGTTCTACTTGAACCCTGGTATTCATTTCAAGAAAGTAGAATTTACCATCTTCATATATAAATTCGACTGTGCCGGCTCCCATATAACCAATTTTTTTTACCATATTTACTGTCTTTTCAAAAAGATCTTTTCTAATTTCATTGTTTAAAACTGGACTAGGTGTTTCTTCAATAAGTTTCTGATGCCTTCTTTGTACAGAACAATCCCTTTCATGAAGATGTACGACTTTGTTTTTTCCGGCTAAAATTTGTACTTCAATATGTCTTGGATTTTGAAAAAATTTTTCAATGTAAACCTCGTCATTTCCAAAATATTTTTGCGCCTCTGATTTAGCAGTTGAGAATAATGTTTCAAATTCATCTTCTTTATAAACAATTTTCATACCCTTTCCACCACCTCCTCCTGAGGCTTTAATTAAAACAGGAAAACCAATTTTTTTACATAGTTTCTTAGCTTGAGATATGTCTTTTACACCACCCTCAGAACCTTCAATTACTGGTAATCCATTTTCTTTTGCAATTTTTTTTGCTTGAATTTTATCTCCCATCATCGCAATTAATTCTGAGGAAGCTCCAATAAATTTAATTTTATTTTCCTCTAATATTTTTGCAAAATTTGCGTTCTCTGAAAGAAAACCATAACCCGGATGAACAGCTTCAGCATTAGTTAGCTCTATAGCAGACATCAAAGCAGGAATATTTAGATAACTGTTTTGTGGTTGATGCGAGCCTACACAAACACTCTCATCAGCAAGTCTGACGTGCATACTATCTCTATCAACATCAGAATGTACGGCGACAGTTGATATTCCCCATTCTTTACAAGCTCTAATAATTCTAACTGCAATTTCCCCACGGTTAGCAATTAAAATTTTTTTAAACATTATTTATTCTAAAACGATAAGAGTCTGACCAAATTCAACAGGTTGGCCGTCATCTATACATATTTCTTTAACAACTCCATCTGATGAGGATGGTACATGATTCATGGTCTTCATTGCTTCAACAATCATTATTGTTTCACCCTTTTTAATTTTTTTACCTACTTCAATAAATTTTTTTGCTCCTGGCTCAGGTGCATGATAGGCAGTACCAATTATTGGAGATGTAACTTCAATACCGTTTTTAATGGTTTGATTATTTTCTATAGCACTTTTTTCGGTTGGTGAATTGTATCCAACTATAGGAGGTTGACTAATATTGGCTCCTATATTTTTTGATACCTTAATTTTAGTATCTTTCTCAGTAATTTCTATTTCAGTAAGATTGAACTCTTCTAAATATTCGTTTAATTCTTTGATAATTTTTTTATCGATTTTCATTTTCTAATATCTTTTGTATAGAAATTATGGCTAAAATATAACCTTCGGTACCTAAACCAAAAATACCACCTGTTGCTATGTCACTTATTAAAGATTTGTGCCTAAATTCCTCTCTTTTATAAATATTAGATATATGTAATTCTATAATTGGTTTTTTAAAAAGGCTAAGAGCATCTCTAATTGCCACCGACGTATGAGTAAACCCTGCAGCGTTAATTATCATTCCTTTGTAATTTTTTCTGGCTTCTTGTATGATATCTACAATCTCACCTTCTAAATTTGATTGAGTAAATTTTACTTCTAAACCAATTTCTTTTGATTTTTTATAGCATTTTTCTTTTAATTCCCCAAATGTGTCTGATCCATATTGTGATTGTTCTCTTTCACCTAATAGATTAAGATTTGGGCCATTAATAATAATTATTTTATTAGTCATTCAGCACCTATATACGATGAAAAAAATAAAAATTAAAGTAAATGGTAAAGTTAAAACAGTTTTGAATAACTCTAAATTGTCTGATCTTCTAAATAATCTAAATATTTCAATCAAAAAAGTAGCAATTGAATTAAATCAAGAAATTATTGATAAAAAAAGAACCAGTAATATAAAATTAAAAAAAGATGATAAAATAGAAATAGTCCATTTTATTGGGGGAGGATAATTTGAAAAAAGATAAGTTAATAATTGCAAAAAAAAAATTTGACTCAAGATTAATAGTTGGAACTGGAAAATATAAAAGTATGTCTGAATGTGCAAAGGCAATAAAACTTTCCGGTGCAGAAATTGTTACAGTCGCTGTAAGACGAGTGAATATTTCAAATAAAAACAAACCACTTTTAATGGATTACATTGACCCAAAAAAAATTACCTATCTTCCAAACACAGCAGGTTGTTTCAATTCGAAAGATGCATTAAGAACTCTAAGATTAGCAAGAGAAATTGGAGGATGGAAACTGGTAAAGCTCGAAGTTTTAGGAGATAAAACAAATCTACTCCCAGATATGATAGAAACCTTAAAAACCACAGAGGTACTTGCCAAGGAAGGATTTAAGGTTATGGTTTATTGTAACGATGACCCTTTAATGGCAAAACGTTTAGAAAATTCAGGAGCAGACGCAATTATGCCTTTGGCCGCCCCAATTGGCTCTGGTTTAGGAATTTTAAATAAAATTAATATTCAAATAATTCGAAAGCAAACCAAACTTCCTTTAATTATAGATGCAGGATTAGGTCAAGCGTCTGATGCAACTATTGCAATGGAGCTTGGTTGTGATGGTGTTTTAGTTAATACTGCAATAGCAAAAGCACAAAACCCATTTTTAATGGCATTAGCATTTAAAAATGCAGTTGTAGCTGGAAGACAATCCTATACTTCAGGAAGAATGTCTAAAACCTTGATGGGAAATCCATCATCACCTATCGAAGGAATTATTTAGTTTTCTTATAATATCTTTTTTTTTTATAGGTCTTTTTATAAATTTTTTTTTCTTTATTTTGGGTTACTTTATTTTCTTTTTTTTGTATTTCTAAATTTTTAAGTTTTTCGTAGTATTCAACTAACTCTATGGTTTTTTTTGACTTGTTTTGAACATTAATAATGTATTCAGGAATAATTAGCGAATTGTCACTGATAATATCTATTTTCATCTTATTTTTTTTCTCAAAATAAGTTAAGTCATTGACAAAGTTTTCTTTTAAAAAATCAGAAATTTTTTTACAAACTTTAAGCTCTACAAATTTTGCTTTGTTTAAAACTGCTTTTAACTCAACAATTTTTAGCAGTTTCTGTGCAAAAGACTCATCGGTTAAGGTAACTTTCCATTTAATGGCACTTTCTCTTAATCTTTGCCTAGACATTTCCAAAAGACCAAAGTTACTTATTCTGCCTATTTGTATTCTAGCTCTATCTGATCTACATTTTTCTTTCAGTTTTCTCTCAACGGATCTTCTATTACCGTAACTAAGCATGTCAATGAAATCTATGATAA
>CACBHL010000018.1 GCA_902539035.1 uncultured Pelagibacteraceae bacterium | reverse complement strand
AACAGATGCAGGTGTACATGCTCACGCTCAGTCAGCTCACTTTGATTCTCAAAAAAAAATTTTAGATTTAACAAAATTTTTAAAATCAATTAATCATTTTCTCAATGAAAAGGGTATAGCAATTACTCAAATTAAAAAAAGAAGTGAAAAATTTCATTCACGATTTTCTGCTAAACAAAGAATTTATAGATATATAATTTTTAACCAAATAAGTGCTCCTGTAATTGAAAATGGAAGAGGGTGGCATGTGAGAAAAATACTAGATGTTGATTTAATGAAAAAAGGAGCAAAAAAATTATTGGGGACAAATGACTATTCAACTTTTAGATCATCAAGTTGTCATGCTAAAAGTCCAATTAGAACAATTAAATCAATTAAAATAAGAGCATTAAAAAATAAAATTGAAATAGAATTTAAGTCACAATCATTTTTACAGCAGCAAGTAAGATCAATGGTAGGCTGTCTAAAATATTTGGGTGAGAAGAAATGGGATCTAAAAACTTTTGACAAAGTATTTAAATCTAAAAAAAGAGTACTGTGTGCTCCACCAGCACCACCTGAAGGGCTTTTTTTATATAGAGTTATTTATTAATTTTTTCTTATTACTCATTGTAAACTTTTTATTTATTCTCCATCTAGACTCAGCTCTTACTATATAGCCACAACAGTTTTTAGATTTACATTTGCATGGAAATTGTTTGTAATTTTCATCGTAACCAAATCCGTAATCACAAGTAAATTCTTCACCTTTTTTAATATCTCTAATTGTTTTAACCCAAATTTTTAGCCCTTTACCATCATAGTCGCAATTGTTATCACATGAATGATTGATTAAACCTGCAGTATTCCATGGAAAATCTCCATCAAGATCGTATCTTTTATTTATAGTAAATAAATAAATGGGTTTACCATTGTCATATTTATCAGATTCTTCAGTTTGTTTTTTTGTGATTAATTTACCAATGTAATCAATTACTTTAGTTCCAGCTTTAATATCTTTTGTTGCGTAAAGTCCTCTTCCTTTTTTATCTATAGCTGACTTTTTAATTCTGTACAGTTTCATTTAGATCGTATTTAGATAGTTATATTAAATTATCAATTAAATTCTATGAGAGCATCAACATGTCTTTTGGTGCTTTCTTGCAAAGCTTTAAGATCATATCCACCCTCAAGTATTGATACAACATTTCCATTACAAAATGATTTTGAGATCTCTAATGTTCTTTTAGTAATTTTATAAAAATCTTCAGAACTAAGCTGCAGTTGGGCCAAAGGATCATCAATGTGCGCATCAAAACCTGCAGAAAACAACAAGAATTCAGGCTTAAACTCTCTCACTTTATTTAAGACATTTTCGTAAGCGTTTAAATACTTTTCTGCAGATGTGCCAGCTTCAAGGGGGATATTTAATACGTTATTAAAATCACCTTTTTCTTTTTCAGAGCCAGATCCTGGATAATAAGGGTATTGATGAGTAGAAATAAATAAAACTTTTTCATTATCATAAAAAATATTTTGAGTACCGTTTCCGTGGTGAACATCAAAATCAATAATTGCGATTTTGTTATATTTGTATTTTTCTATTAAGTAATTTGCCCCAACAGCAACATTATTATAGATACAAAAACCCATTGCCTTCTCTTTTTCTGCATGGTGTCCTGGAGGTCTTACTGCACAAAATGCATTTTTAAATTCTTTTTTCTTTACGCCATCAATTGCAGTTATAATTGAACCTACAGCATCCTTAGAAGCGTCTTTGCTACCTGGAGAAACTACGGTGTCTCCATCAAGAAAATTATATCCTTTTTTTGGAAAAGATTTATCAACTTGATCTATATAATTTGAGGTATGAGTTTTAATCAAAAAAGAATTCTCAAATTTTTTTGGTTTTTTCCAAATAAGGTTTTTATTGTCTAATTTTTTAAAATTATCTATTACAGCAGTAACTCTATCAATTTTTTCAGGATGTCCATCCCCGGTATTATGATTTTGATATGTATCTGATGTAATTAACCCTGTTTTCACTTAAAATAATTTTTCAGTATATTTGAATAAATTAAGGTCAATTTTTTTAGATCTGATAATGAAACTGCCTCATCTACCTTGTGCATCGTTTTACCAACCAACCCAAATTCTAAACAAGGTGCAATTTTCCTTATAAATCTTGCATCTGAGGTTCCTCCTGTTGTTGAAAGCTTAGGTTTAATTTTTGTAATTTTCTTAATTACATCTTGTATCATAAAAGTTGTTTTATTAGGATTTGTTAAAAAAGCTTCTCCAGATACACTGTATTCAATTTTATATTTAGATTTATTTTTAGCTGATATTTTTTTAATAACTTTATTTATCTTCTTCTTAAGTGAGGAAGAGGAATGTTTATTATTAAATCTTATATTAAATGTAGCTTTTGCAACCTCTGGAATTACATTATCAGCGGTGTTATTAATATTTATTTTCGTTATTTCCAAGTTAGTAGGTTGAAAATCTTTAGTTCCTTGATCAAATTTGATATCTTTTATTAATTTAAGTATTTGCACAAGTGCTGTTGAAGGATTATTTGCTCGATGAGGATAAGCTACGTGTCCTTGCACTCCAGTGATAGTTAGTCTACCGTTCATACTCCCTCTTCGCCCAATTTTAATCATTTCACCTAATTTACTTGGGTTCGTTGGTTCACCTACTAAACAAAAATCAATTTTCTCTTTTCTTTTTTTTAAATACTCCACAACCTTTTTAGTCCCATTAATAGCAGCACCCTCTTCGTCCCCAGTAATCAAAAGACTAATTGAGCCACTAAAATTTGAGTAATTTTCAATAAAATTACTTATTGCTGAAACGAAAGCGGCTATAGAGCTTTTCATATCATTTGCACCTCTTCCAATTAAATGTCCTTTTTTAATTGAGGGTTTAAATGGATTAACTGTCCAGTCTTTTAGATTTCCAGCAGGCACCACATCTAAATGACCAGCATAACAAAAGTTAGGACTTTTATTACCAAGCCTTGCATAAAGATTTTTTACTGGTTTGCTATTATTTTCTCTAAACTCAAGTACTTTAGTTTTAAAACCAAGTTGTTTTAGTTTTTTTTCTAAAAAACTCATTATTCCTGCATCAACAGGAGTTACCGATGGAAACCTAATTAGCTCTTTAGCTAATTGAAGTTCATTGATTTTTTGCATTTTTATTCTCTCAAAAGATCGTTTACTGATGTTTTTGATCTAGTTTTTTCATCAACCTGTTTAATAATTACTGCACAATAAAGTGACGGTGCTGCTGGATTATTCTTATCAGGCAAAGAACCAGGTACAACAACTGAATAAGGTGGAATTTTTCCATAAGTAATCTCACCAGTTTTTCTATCTACTATTTTTGTTGATTGACCGATATACATTCCCATACTTAATACAGATCCTTCTCCAACTATTACACCTTCAACAACTTCTGACATAGCACCGAGGAAAACATTATCTTCAATTATTGTGGGTAATGCTTGAGCAGGCTCTAGTACACCCCCCACACCGGAACCAGCAGAAATATGACAATTTTTTCCAATTTGACTACAACTTCCAGCTCTAGCAAAAGTATCAATCATAGTACCTTCATCTATATATGCGCCAATATTAACATAGCATGGCATCAATACCGCATTTTTGCCAACGTAAGATCCTTTTCTGACCGGTGAATTTGGTACCATTCTAAAACCAGCATTTTCATGATCTTCTTTACTCCATCCTGCTGTTTTTCCTTTTAAAAGATGAGCTTTGTCATACCAACTACTATATGGACCATTTAAATTTTCCATTGGGTAAATTCTAAAACTTAACATGATTGCTTTTTTAAGATATTGATGAGTTGTCCACTCACCATTTATTTTTTCAGCAACTCTGACTATACCACTATCTAAATCGTCAATAATTTTATTTACAGTATTCTTTAAATTTTCGTCTGAACCCGGGGTTATTTGATCTCTTTTTTCCCATGCTTTGTTAATAATATTTTCTATGTTCATAATTTTTATGTGTTTTTTAATAACCTTATTTCTTTTAAAAATAAAGAAAGATTTTCAATTTTATAATCGATGTATTCTTTATCTGACTCTTTTTTGCCCCAGTATTCGTCATTGATTAACCATACAGTTGTTGTGCCTCTTTCTTTTCCAATGGATAAATTTTTTGCAATATCTTCAATATAAAGAGTTTCTTTTGGATCTATTTTAAATTTTTCTAACATCAGATCAAAAGCTTTTGCTGCGGGTTTAGGATTATATTTAGCATCTACTATGTCAAAAATATTCTCAAATTGATCATCTATACCAAGTGATGTGGTTATGTTTTTAACATGTTCTTTGCTTCCGTTAGTAAAAACAAATTTTCTTAAATTTGTGCTTTCAAGCTCTTTTCTTAAAGTTTTATCTTTCTCTAAGAAAGATAAATCAATATCATGGACATAATCTAAAAATTCTTTTGGTGGGATATTGTGATGAATCATTAAACCATTAAGACTGGTGTCATATTTATGAAAATAACTTCTTTGCAATTCTTTAGCCACTTTTAAATCTATATTTAATTTTTTAGATATATATTTAGTCATTTTTTTACTTACCTGACCGAAAACTGCTTCTAGATCTTGATATAAAACTCCATCACAATCAAAAAGTATATTTTTAATATTCCTTAATTTCATTATCTTCTAATTAACGTACCCGCACCTTTATCAGAAAATATTTCCCATAAACATGAATGTTTTTTTGTGCCATTAATTATACCAACTGCGGTTACTCCGTTATTTACAGCATCTAAACACGCATTAATTTTAGGTATCATGCCTTCAGTTATAGTCTCATTTTTAATCATTTCTAAAATTTCTGAGGAAGATATTTCTTCTATAAGCTTTTTTTGTTTATCAAGGACACCATCAACATTTGTCATTAGCAATAATCTTCTAGCTTTTAAAGATTTAGCTATTGCCATAGCAGCGGTATCACCATTAACATTATAGGTCTGATTATTTTTGTCTAAGCCTAATGGCGAAACAATTGGAACTTTATTTTGTTTTAGAATACTTAATATTGTTTCGTTATTAATTTCGGTTGGGATACCTACAAAGCCCAGTTCCTTTGCTTCAGGCATAACCTCTATTATATTATTATTTTTTGTGTGTATCGAAATACCTTCAGAGCCCCTTTTTTTTAAATTCTGAAGAATATCATCGTTAAAATCGATTAATACAGACTCTACAATATTTATTATACTTTTATCAGTAACTCTTAAACCTCTAATAAATTTTGATTGAATATTAGACTTCTCTAATTCTCTTTTAATTCTTGGCCCACCACCATGAACAACTACTGTAGAAAGACCTAATTTATTTAAAATAAATAGATCTGTTATAAAATTATTAAATACGCTTCTATCAATTAAAACATTTCCTCCATATTTAATTACAATTAAATCATTTTTATATTTTTCAATATATTTATTTACTTCACTTAAAGGTGGCCCGTCTTTGGGCAGTATATTTTTTAGATCCATGTGTTGTTAAATATTTAAAATTATTAGGTTACAGTTTTAACTGTTGTACGCTTCATGATGAAGACTTGTTGTGCCATAGTTAAAATATTGTTAACTGTCCAGTAAATTACTAATCCTGCAGGGAATGGAGCTAATATTATTGTTAAGAAAAGTGGAAAAAACATAAATATTTTTGCCTGCATTGGATCTGTGGGTGCTGGATTAAGTTTCATCTGTACAAACATGCTGATTCCCATTGCTATTGGCCACGCTCCTATAATTAGAAAAGAAGGTACGTCATAAGGCAATAAACCAAATAGGTTAAATAATGAAGTTGGATCTCTTTCTGATAAGTCTTGTATCCAACCATAGAATGGCATGTGTCTCATTTCGATAGTCACAAATAATACTTTATATAAAGCAAAAAAAACTGGAATCTGCACGAGTATCGGTAGACATCCACTCATAGGGTTAACTTTTTCCTTCTTATATAGTGCCATCATTGCTTGCTGTAATTTCATCTTGTCATCCTTATGAAGTTCTTTAAGTCTTGTCATTTCAGGAGTTAAAGCCTTCATTTTAGCCATACTTCTGAATGAGAAATTTGCTAAAGGGAAAAATGCTAATCTTATACAAATAGTAATTGCTATGATTGCTAAACCGTAATTACCTAGCAGTTTAAAGAAGTAGTCTATTCCAAAAAATAATGGTTTGGTGATAAAATATAAAAATCCCCAATCTATTGTTAGATCAAATTTATCTATTTTTAGTGACTCTGCATATCCATCAATAACATCTACTCTTTTAGCAGCTACTATAATCTGCATTTTATCTTCTATTGAAGAATTACTATTTAATTCAAGCGGCTCTGTACTTACAAAGTTTGCTCTAAATTTATTTTTATAATCAAATGTAGTTTTAAATTCTTTTCCTTTTGGAGGAATTAATGATGTGATCCAGTACTTATCTCCAATACCAAGCCATCCTTTTTGAGCAGTTCTCGTAAATTTTGTTTCTTCAATGTCATCGTAATCTTCCTCAATAAGCTCATCATCAAGTGTTGCAACTAAACCTTCATGAAGTATATAAAAATTAGTTATTTCAGGAGCCTCATTTCTAATAATTTGGCCGTATGAATAAAAATCATATTTATTATTTGTAGAATTAATTACACGTTGTTTGACTGTAAATAAGAACTTATCATCAATAGATATTTCTTTTTCGAAGGTTATTCCTTGATCATTAGCCCAAGTTAATTTTATTGGAGATTGTGCGGTAAGTTTACTATTGCCTGATACTGACCAAATAGAATTTGAATTAGGTATTTCGACATTTTTGTCGCTTGTGATAAATCCACTCTCTATAAGGTATCCTTCTTTAGAATTTCTTGGTGCTAATAAGTTCACTTTTTCATTACTATTTAAAACTACATTATATTCTTTAAAAGTTAGATCATCTATTGCAGCTCCCTTTAAAGAAATTGAGCCGATTATACTTTGGTTCTCAAACTGAATTCTTTCACTTTCACTTAATGCCTGCTCCCTTGAAATTTCTGTGACATTTTCTTTTTGATCCAGACTTGGTGCATCAGAGTTTTGCTCAGTTTTATTTTTTTCAACTAAATTTTCTTTAGTCACTGGTGGAGGTGCAAAAAATAAAGTATAAAGAATAATTACTGCTGCTGACAAAGAAATAGCTGCTATTATGTTTCTTGTTTCCATTATTTTTTAATCTTCATTTCTTTTTTAACTGGATCAAATCCTTCACCACCACCTAAAAATTTAATAGGATGACATGACAGAATTCTTTTAATACTCATAAACAGTCCTTTGGCAAAACCAAATTCTTTTAAGGCGCCAATACTGTATTCAGAACATGTGGGTAAATATCGACAAGAATCTCCAAATAAAGGACTAATTAAATATTTATAGCCTTTAATAAGTTTAATTAAAAGTTTGGTAGATATATTCATTATTTAATTTTTTCTAGGTCCTGAAGTAGAGTCTCTTTTATATTTTTGTATTCATTATTTAGCATAGAAGACTTGGCTATAACAAGAAATGAATAGTTAAGGTTTATTGATATTTTCTTAACTGCATCATTCATTATATTTCTTAACCTTCTTTTAATTTTATTTCTTTTAACTGCATTTCCAATTTTTTTCTTCGCTACAAAGCTAATATTTAGTTTTTTATGGTCTTTATTTATCAACTCTCCAAAAAAAATTGTTACATATTTGTTAGATACTTTTTTTTGATTTAATAGATTTTTAAATTCCTCATTTTTTGAAAGAGCAACAATTTTGCTTTTCATTAATCTAAACAGAAACCGTTAGTGACTTTCTTCCTCTAGCTCTTCGTCTGGCTAAAAGTTTTTTACCACCTTTTGTTTTCATTTTTGATCTAAAGCCATGTTTTCTGGCTCTTTTTACATTTGAGGGTTGGTAAGTTCTTTTCATAATAAGTGGTTAATTTTTATTAAATTTCGCCCTTTATAGTAATTAAATATATAAATAGCAAATAGAACATTTTATAAATAGCATTGTTATTAATGGAAAAATCAAACAAATTTAAATTATTTATCGGTTTAGTTTATTTGATACTAATTTGTTTATTTTTATATTTTTTCTTTTCCAAATTTAGTCTTCAAGAACTTACCTCATATGACTTTATTAGAAACAATAGTTCATATCTCTCTGAGTTAAAAAATTCAAATTTATTTTTAATTTTTTTTATTTTTTTA
>CACBHL010000017.1 GCA_902539035.1 uncultured Pelagibacteraceae bacterium | reverse complement strand
TAAAAGAGGTTCGGCTAATCCACCCCAGTGAATACACTCAAATCCTTTTAATTCTGGTAATAATTTTCTTAACTTTTCCTTATCGCCATTTCTTTCAAGGTAACCACTATCCTTGATATGTTTCTCTTCTCTGTGACACCAAACGCATTTTAAGTTACACTTTGTGTTTATTACAACACCCACTTCTCCTAAGGACTTTTTGTCTGTTGTAGCAATTGTAGTTGACTTTTCTTTTAAGGTTAATAGTTCAATATATTTAATTAATCTCCCTGGACTATCTTTAAAAAAATTTAAGAAATTTTTAAACTGAGTATTGGGTATATTTGCTTCTTGGTTGTCAGTACTTTTGTTCATAAGTTGAACATATAGTTCATTTAATGAACAAACAAGAAGTTTTTTAGACTAATTGATTGGATTTGTATTTTTTTTTACTTTTTTTTCCTATTAAATTCCATAAAAAAGATGGACTCTTACCCTTTTTTGGCCTTTTAACTGATAAATTCTTTAGAGAAAATACTTCTCCAATATTAATATTTGTTTTTGTGTAAATTGATTTTTTTACAATTTTTGCATTTTGTTGTTCCTTACTATTAATTTTTTTTAAAAATGAACCTAACATTAATTCAGTTTCTCTTATTTTTTTTACAAACAAACTAAAATCTATGTAATTTAAAGATGACGAATGATCAGGGCCTTTTGCATTATTATCAAGTGTAAAATGCTTTTCTATAATTTTTGCACCTAAAGCAACTGCAATTGAGGGAGCGAATATACTTCTGCTATGATCTGAAAAACCTATATTTAATTTATATTTATTTACTAAAGTTGAAATAAAATTTAAATTTAGTTCTGTTAATTTTGTTGGATATAAACTTACACAATGCAAAATAGAAACCTTATTTTTTAAAAATTTTAATTTTATTTTGTTTAGTTTTATGTTTTTAATTTTTTTTAATGTCGGATTTCTGTTGTTGCTTGAATAAGCGTAACATACAGTTTTTAATGCAAGGTCGATTTCATGTAAATTTGACATACCAGTAGATAATATTATTTTTTTTTTACTCTTTGCTATTTCATAAATTAATGGGAGATTTGTTAGATCGCCAGATCCAATTTTATAAATCGAAGAATTTAAAATTTTTTTACAAAAGTTAAAGCTTCCAATATCAAAGCATGTTGCTATCAGTTTTATTTTTTTAATTTTGCAAAATAAATTAATTTTAATAATATTTTTTTTTGATAACTCGTATTTTTTTAATAATTCATATTGATTTTTATCAATTTTTTTTTGATATTCGGCAGCTCTGGTATTTTTAATAACTATTTCATCGGTATTATACACTTGTAATTTTACAAAATCTGCTCCTGCGATTTTAGATTTTAAAATTAGTTTTTTTAATTTAGCGTAACTACCATCATGATTAACACCAATTTCAGAAATTATACTTGTTTTCATTTTTTTATAAATTCGAATTCGTTACTTGGCAGCAAGATAATTTTAGAAAAAAAATTATTATTAGTATTTTTCATTGAAGGAAAAATTTTTAAGTAATTATATTTATTTATATTTGACCAGGCTCTTTTTGCTTGAATATTATTTTGATTTAAATGTAGTAATAATTTATTAATTTTTATCTTTTTGTCTTTAATTATTAAAAGTTGCATCCAATTATTACAATTACTTCCATTTTTTTGTTTATAAATCTCAAAATATTTTTGAGAGTTAGTAATATTTTTTATCAAATATTTATTAAGCTGATTTTTTTTTTTAATTATTTTTTTTAAATTATTTATCTGCGTATAACCTATAGCAGCATTTAAATTTGGCATTTTATAGTTATATCCAATCTGATCATAATGAATGTCATACTTTTTAAAAACTTTTGAAACATTTGAAATATGTCTTGCTTTTTTCGCTAATAGATTGCTATTTGTAAGAAGGGCACCTCCTCCTCCAGTGGTAATAATTTTATTTCCATTAAAACTTAGAATTCCAAATTTACCAAATGTTCCAACATGTTTATTTTTATAAAAAGATCCCAGTGCCTCTGCTGAGTCCTCTATGAGAGTAATGTTGTATCTTTTACAGATAGATTTTAATTTGACTATATTAAACACATAACCATAGGAATAAGTAGGTATACACGCTTTAATTTGCTTGCCTGTTCTTATGTTAAATGTTTTGCCTCCTCTTCTAGTACATATTTTTTTCAAATATAATTCTAATTTTTCTAAGTCAATACAAAGAGTTTTTTCACTGCAGTCTACGAAATGAGGTGAAGCTCCTAAATAACGACAAGCATTTGCACTAGCAATAAAATTAAATTTTGGGATTAAAACCTCATGCTGGGAATTAATATCTGATAGTAAAAGTGATATGTGAAGTGCGGATGTACCACTTGATAAGCATATGGCATGCTTAACCTTAGTAAATTTTTCAATTTTTTTTTCAAATTTTTTAACATAAGGACCAACAGACGAAACATAAGAGCTATTAATTACTTTTTCTAAAATTTTTTTTTCTTGATCTTTTAAAATTGGTTTATGCAAATTTCTAATTTTATTTTTTGACCTATATAGTCGAGAAATAGTATTTGAAATTTCCTCATAGATATTTTTCATTTAAATTGTATTTTTAATATTTTCCATTTTTTTTTGAAATTTATAATTTGTTAAGAAATTTTCTAAGATTTTTTGAAATTCATTTAATTTATTTATCTTATCAGAGTGTGAGAAAATTTTTCTTATATTTATTTTTTTTTCATCGAAAGGTATTATTAAACAATTACCAAACTCAACTGATTTTTTTATTTCATTCTTAGTTATCATTTCCTCTTCATTTTTTTGACCTGTGAATAAATTTTTATTAAAATTCACATAATATAAATTGTTTTTAAGATGATTTTTTTTTATTTCTGTAATCTTAAAGTTGTTAATTGATAAAATTTTATTAGCCAAATCTTTTATATATATTTGTTTTTTTAATTCTTTAGTTTTTGGTACAAGTATTTTATTGTTGCATTTATTTAATAATGATTTTAAACATAAATTTACTGCTTCCTCGTGTGTTATAAAAAATCTTTTAACATTTAGTGGTATGCCTAAAGGTTCTTTGTTTTCAATTTTATCTATTATATTTTTTAAAATACTTCCATTTGAGAAACTTACATTTGCAAATCTTACAGAAGATACTTGGACATTTTTATTTATTTTTTTAAATTCACTTAATTTGCATTCCATAATTTTTTTTGTTGCACCTAGTATGCTAGTTGGATTGACGGCTTTATCTGTGGATATAGAAAAGACTTGAGTAAGCTTTTTACTTTTAATTGATTTAACACTTAAAAAATCTTTGGCATTTGTATTTAACATATATTTAGCACTTAATAAATTGCCCTCAGACCTAACATGTTTAACAGCTGCAAAATTTAAGTAATGCGTAACGTGCCTCTGTTCTATGAAACTGTTTATTTCTATAGAATTTAAATCTGTACAAATATAATCTATTTTTTTTAATTTATTTTTATTACAAAATATCGCTAATGATCTGTTAAGTTCTGTTACTCCATTTTCATCCTTATCTAAAAGTATTAATTTTTTAAAATTAAATCTTACAAAATTTTTACAAAAAAAACTTCCGATTGAGCCTGCTGCTCCTGTTATCAATACAATTGAAGAATTAAATTTTTGATTTAATTCTTTGTTTTCAAATTTGTTTAAATTGAACCTGTTCCTGGGTGTTATAAATTTTTTATCAAAAAATTTTATTTTAGAAATTTGCATACATCATTATTTATACCTGATTTCTTAGTACAAATTTGTTGTTTTTATCTAAATACCATAAGTGAGGTGGTCTAAAAGTATCACATAATTCAGCAAAATATTCCTCGGTAAAATTTGGCTCCTCAACAAGTTCTTTTGACTCAGGGAAAAAATTTGGATTAATAGATAGCCATTCACATATTTCTTTCATATATCTTTTTGGATATTCGCCAGAAAATTTCCTAATCAACTGTCTGGCCTCTTCTAAGTCTAAATCTTTATTTCTCGTTTCTTGTGATGCATCATAGTGCGCTCTCCCTACACCAAATTTAATGAAAGCTGTATAATAGTGTAAATCATCAAGTTTATCATCTAAACTTGCATGTTTTTGATAAGTACCTGGAGTTCTTTCATTAGACAATTGAAAATCTTCAGAATTTTTTTTTGTAAAATAATAATTTCCTTGTGGGTGCCAATCATGAAAGTAACTATAAGTAATACATTTAATATCAGCTGATCTAAGTTGATCCACAGTCATTGGTAAATAGGCATCTAGATTTGGACTTTCTTTACCTAACTTTTCTTTTAAAATTTTATATGGTATTCCAGAAATAAATAACTCATCTTCGGGTTTCCTGCTATGAAGCTCTAAAATAACATCTTCATTATATTTGTAATCTTTTTTACCTTGATCATATTCCATTGGATTTTCTCCATAAATAACCAATGGGGTTTTTGTCATACTTGCAAATTTATTTGGAAAAGCTTTTTGTCCCATGATCCATGGTTGAAAAGGATGGAGCATATTGTCGATTGCAAGTCTTGTTATTAATCTGTGGACTTTTCCATTTAGAGTATAATTATAATTTGTGAAACCAGCGTTAATCCAATTAATTAAATTGTGATAACCAACTTGTGAATATATATTAGGAGCAAATGTACATGTAATAGGATTCATATTATATTTATATTTAAGTTCATAAGCTACCTTAAAACTATCTTTACCACCTGATCCAGGACACACACAGTCATATGAGCCATTCCTACTCCGATACTTGTCCATTAATGCTCTGAATTCATGTTCTCTTTTTTCCCAATCAATTTCTTGCTCTTTTGTTTTTCTATATCTGCAGGCATGACAAATACCATCTTTAAATTCTATTGTAAGTTTATGATCTTTTTCATCACTTCTATGCTCAACAGTTTGTGCAGGCTTCTGATTTGACATCAAACATGTTTTACAAAATTCAACTTTTGATGGCAGATTATACAAAGTTTTCTTGGAATTTTCTTTTTTATACTCTTCCAAATTTTCTTGAAATTTTTTTCTTTTTTTTGAAATCATAATAACTAAGCTAAATATTTTAATTAATTTTTTTTGTTACTATCAGATATTTCTATTTCTTTTTTTAATTGATCGTATTCTTTTAATTTAATATCCATAAATCTTCTTGTAAGTCTTATTTTATGTCTTAAACCTTCTGAGGTGAGTAAGTAAATATAGTCAAATTTTTTCTTACTGTTAGAAAAATTGTTTATTTTTATTAATCCTTGATTTGCCATTGCTTTTACTAAATAATTAAGTTTTCCTAGACTTATTCCAAGTTCAGACGCAAGGTCCCTTTGCGAGGCATTTGGATTTTTATGTACCGATCTTAAAACCTCAAGGTAATCTTGATTTTCTTTTTTGTTCATTACTTGAACATATAGTTCAATAAATGAACATTCAAGTATTATTTTTATTTTTTTGTTTATTTTTATAAATTGAATAAATTATTGAAAACAATATACAATTTTAATAATTAAATTATTATTAATTTTATGAAATTTAAATTCATTGGAAATGCTTGTGGAATATTCACGGGCTGTAAGGGGACAAAAATTCTTTGTGATCCTTGGATAGTTAATGGTGTATTTGAGGGTAGTTGGTTCCACTATCCACCTCTTGATACTAAGATTGATGATATCCAAGATGTGGACGCAATATACGTAAGTCATATTCACCCTGATCATTATGATCATAGGAATTTCAATTTTTCAAAAAATATTCCTATTATTCTGCTTGATGAAGGAGGTAATTTTTTAAAAAAAAACCTTGTTACGAACGGATATAATAACTTTATTGAAATTAAAAATGATGAGTCAAAAGAGTTTAACGAATTTTCATTGACAATGTATAAACCTTTCACTGGTCATTTATATGAAGAGTCATTACTTGGAAATTTAATAGATAGTAGTTTAGTTTTAAGAGATCAAAAAACAACTGCAATTAATTTTAACGATAATACTCCTGATATAGAGTCATGTAAAAAACTAAAAGAAAAATTTAAAGATATTGATCTTGCTATGCTAAATTACAATGCTGCAGGCTCCTATCCATCTTGCTATCAAAACTTAAGTGAAGTTGAAAAAATAAAAGAACATAATAGAATATTAAAGAGAAATTTTGATCATTTATGTAGTATAATACCCATCTTAAAACCTAAAGCAGTTTTGCCATTTGCTGGAGCATATGTACTTGGTGGTAAAAATTTTTATAAAAATAAATACCTAGGCACTACAACCTGGGATGTATGTGCGAAATATTTAAATGATAATTTAGAGGATAATAGTAAAATTATATGTTTAAGAGAAAACCAAACTTACGATCTCTTGAGCCAAAAAAGTCTTGAAAAATATGAAAAAGTAAATCCTGAGCATATGAAGAAATATATTAAGGGACTTAAAGATATAAAGTATGAATACGAACATGACGAACATCCGGACGTTGATGAATTAAAAAAAGATTTAGATTTAATAAAAAGAAAATTTAGTGAAAAGATAAAAAAACTTAGTTTAAAAATTCAATCAAACGTTTATTTAAATATTAATGATGAAAATATTAAAATAATTAATGGTAAAAATCCTGACCAAAAATTAATATGTAGTATGGATTTAAGGTTGTTAAAGCGAATTATTCATAAAAAATCACATTGGAATAACGCTGAAGTTGGTGGGCATATAGAATTTTTTAGAGATCCAAATAAAATGGATCCAGATGTACATACATCTTTATCTTTTTTTCATTTATAATAAATGCAAACAATTGCAATTTTGTCCACTAAAAAAGATCCACTATTGGGGCATCTTATTAAAAAAATTTATAAAATTAAAAATTTAAATTTTATTATTATTTTTGCTAAAATTTCCCTACAAAATTCAAATAAAAATCTGAAAATTTTTAAAGATAGAACTGGAGATTATTTTAAAACAAAAAAAGAAATTTCTGCTATTGATATTAAAAAATTTAACTTCAAATCACATAATTCAGTTAGGTTTAAAAAATTTATATTAAAAAATAAAATAAAATATCTCTTTAACAGCTCCACCCCTGGTAAAATTGAAAAAAAAATACTCGATGCTGTTAAGGGTGTAATTAATATTCATCCTGGTATACTTCCAAAATATCGGGGCTGTACTAACGTTGAGTGGGCATTAAATAACGAAGATCCTATTGGTATTACCGCACACTTAATGAATGAAAAATATGACTCTGGTCCAATAATAAAAAGGAAAATTATAAAATTCAAAAAAAAAAATATTAACGAATACAAGGACATAAGAATCCTTACTTACTTGGAGCAAATAGAATTAGCTAAAAGTATATTTAAATTAATTGTAAAAAATAATATCAAGTTAAAAAAGCATAAGGTAAAAAAAAATAGCTTTTATCCAATAATACCTAACAAAATTTTAATTAATGTTAAAAAAAATATAAAAAATAAAAGTCTTATATTTAATAGAAAAAATTTATTATAATTCTTAAATCAAATTTTTTTCATAAAAATTTTTTTCAGTGCATAAATCAAGCCAATTGAGCTATTAGTACTGGTCAGCTGCACGCATTACTGCGCTTCCACATCCAGCCTATCAACGTGGTGGTCTACCACGGCTCTATAGGAAGAACTTGTTTTGAGGTGAGTTTCCCGCTTAGATGCTTTCAGCAGTTATCTCGTCCATACTTAGCTACCCGGCACTGCAGCTGGCGCTACAACCGGTCCACCAGTGGTATGTTCAACCCGGTCCTCTCGTACTAGGGTCAACTCCTCTCAATTCTTCTACACGCATAGCAGATAGGGACCGAACTGTCTCACGACGTTCTGAACCCAGCTCACGTACCACTTTAATTGGCGAACAGCCAAACCCTTGGGACCTGCTCCAGCCCCAGGATGTGATGAGCCGACATCGAGGTGCCAAACACTGCCGTCGATATGAGCTCTTGGGCAGTATCAGCCTGTTATCCCCGGCGTACCTTTTATCCGTTGAGCGATGGCCCTTCCACTCAGAACCACCGGATCACTATGACCGACTTTCGTCTCTGCTCGACTTGTCAGTCTCACAGTCAGGCAGGCTTATGCCATTGCACTCTACGAACGATTTCTGACCGTTCTGAGCCTACCTTCGCACGCCTCCGTTACTATTTGGGAGGCGACCGCCCCAGTCAAACTACCCACCATACAATGTCTTGATGCCGGATAACGGCAATCAGTTAGATATCAAGAAAAACAAAAGAGGTATTTCACTGTTGACTCCACAAAAGCTGACGCCTTTGCTTCAATGTCTCCCTCCTATGCTAAATATGTTTTTCCTAATACCAATGTAAAGTTGCAGTAAAGGTGCACGGGGTCTTTCCGTCTAACTACGCGAACTCCGCATCTTCACGGAGAATTCAATTTCACTGAGTTGATGTTGGAGACAGCGGAGAAATCGTTACGCCATTCATGCAGGTCGGAACTTACCCGACAAGGAATTTCGCTACCTTAGGACCGTTATAGTTACGGCCGCCGTTTACTGGGGCTTCAGAAGTCAGCTTGCACCAACCGCATTAACCTTCCAGCACCGGGCAGGCGTCAGACCCTATACATCCACTTACGTGTTAGCAGAGCCCTGTGTTTTTGATAAACAGTCGCTTCTCCCTGGCTTGTGCCACCCTCTTATAGTTGCCTACAAGAAGGTCTTCCTTATCCCGAAGTTACGGAAGCATTTTGCCGAGTTCCTTCAACATCATTCTCTCAAGCGCCTAAATATACTCTATTAATCCACCTGTGTCGGTTTAGGGTACGGTCTAATGATGGAGCTATTTCTTGGAACCTTTTCGCGGCAAGCTCAATCCATTAAGAGCTCACAACTTACAAGATCCGTCACTACCATCTGGTTAAGGAATATTAACCTTATTTCCATCGACTACGGCTTTCGCCCTCGCCTTAGGTGCCGACTAACTCTGCGCGGATTAACCTTGCGCAGAAACCCTTGGATTTTCGGCGAAGAAGTTTTTCACTTCTTTAATCGTTACTTATGTCAGCATTCGCACTTCTGATACCTCCAGGATCCCTCACGGGTATCCCTTCACAGGCTTACAGAACGTTCCGCTACCGCTTACAAAACTCAAAAGTTTTATAAACCCACAGATTCGGTATATGATTTTAGCCCCGTTACATCTTCGGCGCAGAAACTCTATTAGACCGGTGAGCTGTTACGCTATCTTTAAAGGATGGCTGCTTCTAAGCCAACCTCCCGGCTGTTAAGGAATTTCCACATCCTTTCACACTTAATCATAATTTGGGGACCTTATCTGGTGGTCTGGGCTCTTTCCCTCTCGACCATGGACCTTAGCACCCACAGTCTGTCTGATGAAGAACAATACTTAGCATTCGGAGTTTTATTAGGTTTGGTAAGAATCTCTTCCCCCTAGCCCATTTAGTGCTCTACCTCTAAGCATCTATTTATTCATCGCACTACCTAAATAGTTTTCGCGGAAAACCAGCTATCTACGAATTTGGTTGGCCTTTCACCCCTTACCACAAGTCATCCAAAGACTTTTCAACGTCAACTGGTTCGGTCCTCCGGTAAGTGTTACCTTACTTTCAACCTGCTCATGGTAAGCTCATTCGTTTTCGGGTCTAATTCATAAAACTAATCGCCCTATTAAGACTTGCTTTCGCTTCGCCTACACCTAGATGGCTTAAGCTTGCTTTATAAATTAAGTCACTGACCCATTATACAAAAGGTACGCCGTCACTCTAAAAAGAGCTTCGACTGATTGTAGGCATGCAGTTTCAGGTTCTATTTCACTCCCCTAATAGGGGTTCTTTTCACCTTTCCCTCACGGTACTAGTTCACTATCGGTCACTGAAGAGTATTTAGGCTTAGAGGGTGGTCCCCCTATATTCGAGCAGGATTTCACGTGTCCCGCTTTACTCAAGAATTTTGTTAAACATTACTCATACGGGACTATCACCCTCTATGGTTAGCATTTCCAAACTATTCAAATTTTTTTAACAAAACTACTGGCCTGTTCCGCGTTCGCTCGCCACTACTAACGGAATCTCAATTGATTTCTTTTCCTCTGGTTACTTAGATGTTTCAGTTCTCCAGGTTGTCTCTTTAAACCTATGTATTCAGTTTAAAGTACCACATAAAGTGGTGGGTTTCCCCATTCGGAAATTTTCGGATCAAAACTTACATACAGCTCCCCGAAACTTATCGCAGTATATCACGTCCTTCATCGGCTTTCAGTGCCAAGGCATCCACTACACGCCCTTAAACGCTTGATTTATGCACAGAAAAAAATTCTGTGTTGAATCAAATTTTTATTTTTGAATATTAGCTAATAACATTACTAATATTCGGATATAGATATTGATATTAATTATTATTTTTATTCACAATTTTTATAACTAAGTGTTTTGGTGGAGGATAGCGGGATCGAACCGCTGACCTCCTGAATGCAAATCAGGCGCTCTCCCAGCTGAGCTAATCCCCCATGATCTTAAATTGGTGGGCCGAGAAAGACTCGAACTTTCGACCCCACCCTTATCAAGGGTGTGCTCTAACCAACTGAGCTACCGGCCCCCATGCAAGAGAAACACTACTTCAAGAAGAGAAATGAGGACGGTCAACATTACCTGTATATTATTTAGAATGAAATTTTACTTTCATTCATCCTTAGAAAGGAGGTAATCCAGCCGCAGGTTCCCCTACGGCTACCTTGTTACGACTTCACCCCAGTCGCTGACTATACCGTGGTCAAGGGTTTAAAACCTTGCCTTAAGGTAGAACCAACTCCCATGGTGTGACGGGCGGTGTGTACAAGACCCGGGAACGCATTCACCGTGGCACGCTGATCCACGATTACTAGTAATTCCAGCTTCATGCACTCGAGTTGCAGAGTGCAATCCGAACTGAGGTATCTTTTAAGGATTTGCTTGACTTCGCAGTCTTGCTTCCTGCTGTAGATACCATTGTAGCACGTGTGTAGCCCAACACGTAAGGGCCATGAGGACTTGACGTCATCCCCACCTTCCTCCAGCTTATCACTGGCAGTTCTTTCAGAGTGCCCAACTTAATGATGGCAACTAAAAGTGAGGGTTGCGCTCGTTGCGGGACTTAACCCAACATCTCACGACACGAGCTGACGACAGCCATGCAGCACCTGTGTTTCGTCCGGCCGAACCGAAAACTCTAATCTCTTAGAGTCGCGACGAACATGTCAAGTGTTGGTAAGGTTCTGCGCGTATCTTCGAATTAAACCACATGCTCCACTACTTGTGCGGGTCCCCGTCAATTCATTTGAGTTTTAACCTTGCGGTCGTACTCCCCAGGCGGTGTGTTTATCGCTTTCGCTGCGACACTGAAAATAAATTTCCAACGTCTAACACACATCGTTTACGGCATGGACTACGAGGGTATCTAATCCTCTTCGCTACCCATGCTTTCGTTCCTCAGTGTCAGTAATGATCCAGAAAGCTGCCTTCGCAATCGGTATTCTTTCTAATATCTACGAATTTCACCTCTACACTAGAAATTCTGCTTTCCTCTATCATACTCTAGCTGAAAAGTTTTGATGGCAGTTCCAGAGTTAAGCTCTGGGATTTCACCACCAACTTTTTCAACCACCTACGAACTCTTTAAGCCCAGTAATTCCGAACTACGCTAGGTCCCTTCGTATTACCGCGGCTGCTGGCACGAAGTTAGCCGGACCTTCTTATTCGGGTACAGTCATTTTCTTCCCCGACGAAAGAGCTTTACAACCCAAAGGCCTTCTTCACTCACGCGGCATCGCTGCATCAGAGTTTCCTCCATTGTGCAAGATTCCCCACTGCTGCCTCCCGTAGGAGTTTGGGCCGTGTCTCAGTCCCAATGTGGCTGATCATCCTCTCAAATCAGCTATTGATCACAGTCTTGGTAGGCCATTACCCCACCAACAAACTAATCAAGTGCAGGCTCATCCAATGGTGCATAAAGCTTTCTCCGTAAAGACTTATCCGGTATTAGCACAAGTTTCCTCGTGTTATTCCAGGCCAAAGGGCAGATACCCACATGTTACTCACCCGTCTGCCACTAAGTATTGCTACTTCGTTCGACTTGCATGTGTTAGGCGTGCCGCCAGCGTACGTTCTGAGCCATGATCAAACTCTCAAGTTTAAAAACGGCGCACACTAGCTTCCATATAAATTCTAAGAATAAAATTTATATGATGTTGAAGTGTGTACGACAAATTTTTGGTAACCTTAACCGTCCACACTTCTCTTCTTAAATTTTTACGTTTTAAATAGCTAATTGAGCAAAAAAGGCTCAATAATCCTCATTTATTTATTGTGTTAACAATAATTTATTGAGAAAGTTCAGTGCTTATAGGCTAAAATAGTAGGAAATCAAGCATTTAACATTAAAAAATTGCGTTAAAATGAGTGATTTTCAAGGGTTTTTTTTGATTTTTGAGTTTCTCTAAACTAATAATTGTAACCTATTCATTATCAAATGATAAAAAATTTAAAATATAATATCAGAAAAAATATTCAAATTCTTGGTTTAGTTTTTTTAATAATAGTCACAGTTGTTTCAACAAGTTATTTTAATTTTAAAAAAAAAGACAATATCGAAACTTATAATAATTTTATTGATAATATTTATTTTAAAAAAACTTTAAGCCACTTGGTTGATAATCTTGAGCCCAAGTATAAAAAAGTAAAACATAAAATTAAATCTGGAGAAACTTTTGATAAAATTTTAGAGAGCTATTCAATTGAAAAAAGTGAAATTATTAAAATAAAAAACTCTCTCAAAAATAAAGTTAATCTTAATAAATTAAATACTAAACAAATAATTCACTTTAATTTAGATAAAACAAACAATAAAATTAGTGAATTTGTGTATCAAACTTCAAATACTCAAAAAATATATTTAGAAAGAAATATTGAAAATGATAAATTTAATGAAGAAATTTTATCAATTAAGCTAAATAAAATTATAGTTTATAAGGAAAATATAATTTTGCAGAGTCTCTACAAGGCTGCAACTGACCAAAATATTCCAGCAAATACAATAATTGAGTTTGCAAGAATTTACGGTTTTCAAGTAGATTTTCAAAGAGACATAAGAAAACAAGACAAATTTCAGATTATGTATGAAATATTCTTAGATGAAAAAAATGAGACAGTAGAAACTGGAGAAATTCTTTTTGCTAATCTAAAACTTAGTGGTCAAGATAACGATTTATATTATTTTGATAAAGAAGGAAGCGAAGGTCATTATGACAAAAGTGGTAAAAGCGTTAAAAAAGCTTTAATGAAAACTCCAATCAATGGAGCAAGACTTTCATCTCCTTTTGGAATGAGAAAACATCCTATTGATGGATTTAATAAAATGCATAGAGGAACTGATTTTGCGGCGCCAATGGGTACTCCAATAATGGCGTCAGGAGATGGTGTAGTTAAAAAAGCTGGATGGTGTGGTGGTGGAGGAAATTGCGTTA
>CACBHL010000016.1 GCA_902539035.1 uncultured Pelagibacteraceae bacterium | reverse complement strand
TAAACAAGCAAAACTTCCTTATTCAAAATCAAGATTAACTACTGATCCTGAATATAATATCAATTTAGGTTCTCATTATATTGCAGGCCTTATCTTGCAATATGATGGTGCATACCCTTTTGCAGTTGCCGCTTATAATGCAGGACCAAACCGAGTTAAGTATTGGAAAAAAATTAATAAAAATCCACAAAAGAAACAAATTAATTATGTTGATTGGGTTGAGTTAATAAAATTTAGGGAAACACGAAACTATGTTCAGCGGGTAATGGAAAACTACAATGTTTACAGATATATATTAGAACAAAGGCCTATTCCAATGAGAAATTTCTTTAAAGATCGTCCTCTATTTTAATGGCGGAAGAGGAGGGATTCGAACCCTCGGTACAAGTTTCCTCGCACGGTCATTTAGCAAACGACTGGTTTCAGCCTCTCACCCACTCTTCCGTATGACATTGTGTAATAAGCGATTGTATTGAAAATTCAATCTTTATAAAGTAATTATTCAATTATTATGAGAAATAAGTACTCTATATTTTCTTTATTTAAAAATGCTTTGTCGTATCATGAAAATTGGCAAAGAACCTGGAAAGATCCAGTACCTAAAAAAGAATATGATGCTGTAATTGTTGGTGGCGGTGGTCACGGTTTAGCAACAGCATATTACTTAGCAAAAAAACATAATATGCAAAACATTGCTGTAGTAGAAAAAGGTTGGATTGGTGGTGGAAACACCGGTCGTAACACAACAATTATTAGATCAAATTATTTATGGGATGCTAGTGCAGGTTTGTATGATCATGCCTTAAAAATATGGGAAGGTTTATCACAAGAACTAAATTATAATGTTATGTTTAGTCAAAGAGGTGTAATGAATCTTGCTCACAATTTACAAGATGTGAGAGATTTAAAAAGAAGAACTCACGCTAACAGACTGAATGGAATAGATGCAGTTTATTTAAACACTGAGGAAGTAAAAAAATTTTGTCCAATTATAAATACATCACAAGATATTAGATATCCTGTTTTAGGTGGTACTTTACAAAGAAGAGCTGGTACAGCCAGACATGATGCAGTTGCATGGGGATATGCAAGGGGTGCAGATGAAATGGGAGTTGATATCATTCAAAACTGTGAAGTTAAAAGTATCAAGAGAAGTGGTGATACAGTTGAGGGTATAGAAACAACAAAAGGATTTATTAAAACTAAAAAAATTGGTGTAGTTGCAGCAGGACATTCTAGCGTAGTTGCTAATATGGCAGGTTTAAAACTTCCACTTGAAAGTAAACCCTTACAAGCTTTAGTTTCTGAACCTGTGAAACCAATTATTGACACTGTTGTTATGTCAAATGCTGTTCATGCATATGTTAGTCAATCAGATAAAGGTGAGCTAGTTATAGGTGCTGGTACAGATGATTATATTTCTTATTCTCAAAAAGGTAGTCATCAAATTGTAGAAGGTACTTTGAATGCAATTTTAGAATTATATCCAATTTTTAGTCGTATGAGAATGCTGAGACAATGGGGTGGTATTGTTGATATATGTCCCGATGCAAGTCCTATTCTAAGCAAAACATCAATCAAAGGATTATATTTTAATTGTGGTTGGGGTACAGGTGGATTTAAAGCAACACCTGGTTCTGGAGATTTATTTGCTCATACTATTGCTAATGACGAGCCTCATAAACTGAATGCTGCATTTAATTTAAATAGATTTGTAAGTGGTGACCTTGTAGATGAACATGGTGCTGCAGCAGTTGCACATTAATGTTTTTAATTGATTGTCCGTATTGTGGAGAAAGAGATCAGCAAGAATTTAAAGCTGGTGGAGAAGCACACATTGAAAGACCCAAACAACCAACTGAACTAAGTGATGATGAATGGGCAGAATATTTATTTATGAGAAAAAATATTAAAGGTGTGCAGTTTGAAAGATGGAACCATGCTCATGGTTGTCGTAAATGGTTTAATATGGCTAGAGATACATCTAACGATGAAATAAAAGCAATTTATAAAATGGGTGAAAAACCTCCAACACAATAAAATGACACAAAATCTAAGAGTAAAATCAAGTGAATTTATAGATGAGACTAATAGAATTTCATTTAAGTTTGATGGAAAAACATACTATGGATTTAAAGGAGATACTTTAGCATCTGCTTTAATAGCAAATAATGTTCATTTAGTTGGTAGAAGTTTTAAATATCATCGACCAAGAGGAATTATGACGTCTGGTTCTGAGGAACCGAATGCAATCGTTCAAGTAAATCCTAATTCAAATATTACAGAACCAAATGCAAGAGCAACAGAAATAGAAATATATGAAGGTTTAGAAGCATCTAGCCAAAATTGTTGGCCAAGTGTTAATTTTGATATAGGAGGAATAAACAATTTTCTAGCTCCCCTCTTTCCAGCAGGCTTTTATTATAAAACTTTTATGTGGCCTAAAAGTTTTTGGGAGAAGTATGAATTTTTTATTAGACATTCTGCTGGCCTTGGCAAATCTCCAAATACAAGAGATCCCGATATATACGACCATAGAAATATTCATTGTGATGTATTGGTTGTGGGAGCCGGTATATCTGGAATATTAGCAGCAAAAAACGCAGCAAAAAATAATTTCAAAACTTTACTTTTAGATGAAAAGAATGAACTTGGTGGATCAACAATATTTGAAGCAAATGAAGACAATAAAATTAATCATAATTCAGCATCTGAATGGTTGAAAAAAGAAATTAATGAACTTAAAAATATTAAGAATCTTGAGATTAAAACTAGAACAAGCGTAGCTGCATATCATCAATACAATTATTTACTTGCTAGAGAAAATTTAACAGATCATTTAGACAAAAAAGATAAAAAAAATAAAATTAGACAACGACTTCTTAAAATTAGAGCTAAAAAAGTGATTTTAGCAACAGGAGCACTAGAAAGACCTTTAATTTTTAATAATAACGATAGACCTGGTATCATGCTCTCTTCAGCTATTAAAAAATATAGTAATTTTTATGGTGTTGCATGTGGAACTAAAAACATTTTTTTCACAAATAATGATAGTGCTTATGAAAGTGCTTTATCATTGCATAATAAAGGAATTAAGGTTGAAGCTATTATAGATATCAGGGAAAATTCTGATGCAAAAATAATTAAAAAAATTAATGATGCTGGTATAAAAATATACTGGGCACATACAATTGTTGATACTAGAGGGTACAAAAGATTAAGTGGCGTATCTATAATGAAACTTTCAAATGACGGTACATCAGTTACTGGTAGTAAAATTTCTATTTCTTGTAATTGCTTAGGTATTGCAGGCGGTTGGACACCTGCCGTACATTTATACACGCAATCTGGTAGTAAACTAACCTTTGATGAAGAACGAAAAATTTTTATTCCTAAAGCAGATACAAAAGAACAAATTAGTGTTGGATCCTGTGGGGGCGACTTTGAACTAGATGAAATAATTGAAAATTTAAATTATAAATTAAAAAATTTTTTAAATATCAACAAAACTGATTTTGAAGGTATTACTTTAGAAAATGATCATGAAACTTCAAAAAGAAATATTTGGCTTTTACCCTCTGATCAGACTATTGGTAAAACTAAGCCTTTCGTCGATTACCAGAATGATGCAACAGCAAAAGACATAAAACTCGCATTAAGAGAGGGTTTTAGATCAATCGAGCATGTTAAAAGATATACAACAACAGGAATGGGCACTGACCAAGGTAAACTTGGAAATATGCATGCTTTAGGAATCATTGCAGATACAGCAGGTGTAAAAATGGGAGAATTAGGGACGACAACTTTTAGACCACCATACACTCCTTTAACATTTGGAACAATTGTTGGAAGAAATGTAGGAGAATTTTTTGATACATTCCGAAGAACTCCTATGAATGATTGGCACATTAAAAATAAAGCTGAATTTGAAAATGTTGGACAGTGGAAAAGATCTTGGTATTACCCTAAAGAAGATGAAACCATGCATCAAGCCGTTCAAAGAGAAAGTAAGGCAGCTAGACAGAGTGCTGGAATATTAGATGCTTCTACCTTAGGTAAAATTGATATTCAGGGAAGTGATGCTTCTGAATTTTTAAATAGAGTTTACACTAATGCATGGTCAAAACTTGCTATTGGTAAATGCAGATATGGATTGATGCTTAATGAGGACGGTATGGTTTACGATGATGGTGTTACGACGAGACTAGGTGAAAATCATTATATTATGACAACTACAACAGGTGGTGCCGCAAATGTTTTAGGAAAACTTGAAGATTACCTTCAGACTGAATGGCCCGAGTTAGACGTATATTTAACTTCTGTCACAGATCATTTTGCAACAGCTAGTTTATGTGGTCCTAACAGTAAAAAAATTTTAAATAAAATTATTCCTGATTTAGATTTATCAGATGACAATTTTCCACACATGTCATTTAAAGAGGTATTAATTGATAAAATCAAATGTAGAATTATGAGAATAAGTTTTACGGGTGAGCTGAGTTATGAGATTAATGCACCAGCAAGTTATGGTGAGGCTATATGGCAAAAATGTATAGAGGCTGGAAAAGAATTTAATATTACTCCCTATGGAACAGAAACAATGCATTTATTAAGAGCAGAAAAAGGCTTTATAATTGTAGGTCAAGATACAGATGGAACAATGACACCTAGTGATCTTCAAATGGACTGGATTGTAAGTAAGAAAAAATATGACTTTATTGGAAAAAGATCACTTTATAGATCCGACACAATGAAAGAAGATAGAAAACAATTAGTAGGTTTATTGACTGAAGATCCAAATATTGTTTTGGAAGAAGGTGCTCAAATTGTTTCTGAATTAGATCAAAAACCAGTTGAAATGCTTGGTCATGTAACATCAAGTTATTTCAGCCCAAATCTTAATAAATCAATAGCATTAGCAGTTGTTAAAGATGGAAAAAATATGATGGGTAGAAAACTTTTCATTCCAATGGAAAATAAAAATATTAGTGTCACTGTGGCTAATACAGTGTTTTATGATGAGAAAAATGAGAGGCTAAATGCTTAATTATAAAACAGCAACAAATGAAGAAATTAACTACAATGGTATCGTTGTTAAAGAAATTTCACCTACAATGAAATTAAATTTAAGAGGTAGAAAAAGAGAATTTTTTACTAATATAGGTAAAAATCTAAATATGCTTCTTCCAACAGAGGCTAATACCTCAACAATCAGTGATAAATTAACCGCTATTTGGCTTAGCCCTGATGAATGGATGATAGTTACTAACGATGAGGTGAAAAAAGATACAAATGAATATCAGCTAAATGAAATACTTTTTAATGATATATCCAAATCAAGTTTAGGTGCTATAATTGATGTTACAGATCAATTTGTTCAATTAGAAATCAAAGGGAAAAATATCTACGAAATATTTTCTTCAGGAAGTCCATTTAATTTTAGTGAATTTAAAGATAAAAAAGGTTCAGCTGTTCAAACAATTTTAAATCATATAGATGTTATAGTTCACAATAAGGGAGATCAAATTGTTAATTTATTTGTAAGAAGGTCTTTTGCTCAACATCTTTGGTCCTGGATTAATGACAGTGCTTCAAGATTATAAATTTAATTTTTTCTCCTAAAATCCCATGGCATTTCAAATTTGCCCTGCCAAATACCAAGTTTATTATTCTTTGCATTTATTTCGTCAGAAATATATTTTTTAGAATATTTTCTATAAGCAACTGCATAACCGTTTGATACTAACCAAGAATTAAGATTTTGGTTTCTTTTATAACATTCTCCAATAAGCCTATTATATCTATCAACATCCTTTATCTTACATTTTATAATTTGATTATTTATTTTTTTAGTTAATTTATTAGTAGAAACTTGTCCGCATAAGTAGCTCTTGGTGAACGAAAAAACACTAATTGTTAGGTAAGGCCTTTTACATGTTTGTTTTTTTTCTGGAGCATCTATCCCATGTAACCTAATTTTTTTATTACTTATTTTAATTGTATCTCCATCAATAATTTTTGCAAAACCAGTAATTTCCTTAATTTCTTCTGACTTAACATCATTGTAAGTAAATATAAAAACAACTAAACAAATAATAACCATTATTAAAACTTTTTTTTTGCTAAAAAACATCTTTAAGTAATTTAGATCAAATTATGTGGTGACTAATTTATTTTTTATATAATATTTAACGTAAAAGAATAAAATAATTGATATCGACCATTGAAATGTGGCCCAAATATAAAAAAATGTTTTAAAATCTGCATTAATATATCTGGCAATATGAAATGACAATATGGGTACTATAACGTTTCTTATAATATTATTTAACATGGCTTTTTCTGATTTTTTTAAAGCCATAAAAAAGCCATTTGAAAGAAAGAAAATTGGATATGCTGGTAAGATGAAGGCTGATATTTTCAAATACATAGAACCATATGCGATTACTTCAGAATTAGAGGAGAAGAATTTTGGAACAATGTCAGCACTTAAATATACAAGAACACCTGAGAATAACATTAAATACAAACCGTATTTTACTGATGTAAAATATGATTGTTCAACTCGCTTATAATATTTAGCTCCAATATTTTGAGCAATTATAGAAATAATTGCTGTATTTATTCCTAAAATAGGAAGTAAAACAACCTGTTCAATTCTAGTTGCAGACCCATAACCTGCTACTGCATATTCGCTAGAAAAACCAACATAAGTAAAAACAATAGCAGCAGCTACTGAGTATCCTAAAATAGCAACTGTTATTGGCATAGATTGAAAGAAAATATTTTTTAGAAAAAAATATTTTACTTTAAAATAACTAAAAGTAATTTTTTTTATTCTTTCATTGGTTAGAATTTTTCTAAGTACAATTAAAAGAGAAACAAATTGAGCAATTAGCGTTGCTACACCAATTCCTGATATTCCTAAAGCTGGTATAAATAAAAAACCAAAAATAAAAATAGGATTTAAGATTATATTCAGGAAAAAGGATAAAATTAAAGCATTTCTATATGTTACTGTGTCTCCTTCTGCATGTAAAAAAGAATTTAGTGCTACAACTAAAATAAACAATATTGTACCCAAGAAAATTATATTTATATATTCTAGACCTAGACTGGTAACTTCTATCGTTGAATTCATTAATAGAAATACTTTTTCACCAAATGTAAAACCAAGTATTGATACGATTAATGAAATGATTATTGCATAGAAAATAACGTTTACAAAATAACCTAAAATATTTTTTTCATTTTTCTCTCCAATACTGCTACCAATTAAAGATGTGCCAGCTACTGTAACACCAATAGATGTAGCAATTATTATAAAGAAAATTGGAAATGACTTACTTAAAGCAGAAAGCGCTTCAGGAGATATTTTTCCAGCATAAAAAGTATCAACTATTGTGTACAGGGTTTGAAAAAGCGTTCCTATACTAGCTGGTATTGCAAGCTTTCTAACTAAAGTTGAAACCTCATCTTTTAATAAATTCATCTATTTTGCTTAATGTTGTTAATATTCTTTTTGGAAGATATGTCTTTTTCCAACTTTTTTAGCAAGGTTAATTTGTTTTTGTCTCATTCTAAATCTTGTTTTTTGTTGATCTGTTAGTTTATCGTGACAATTTGGACATGAAACACCTTCTTCATATTTTTTTGAATTTTTAATTTGTGGAGAAATTGGTTTTCTGCAACCACTACAAATTGAATAAGAGCCAGATTTTAGACCATGTTTTAAACTAACTCTGTTATCAAAAACAAAACATTCACCTTTCCATAAGCTTTTTTTTTGATTTGTCTTTTTTAAATAATTTAAAATGCCACCTTTTAATTGATACACATTACTAAAACCTTTTTTTTCTAGATAAACTGAAGCTTTTTCACAACGAATTCCGCCAGTACAAAACATTGCTATAGGTTGATTTTTTTTAAGATTTT
Source organism: uncultured Pelagibacteraceae bacterium (assembly GCA_902539035.1). Taxonomy (GTDB): domain Bacteria; phylum Pseudomonadota; class Alphaproteobacteria; order Pelagibacterales; family Pelagibacteraceae; genus Pelagibacter. Next base: position 9,465 of record CACBHL010000016.1, on the reverse strand, counting down.
TTAAATATTTTGGAAAATCCCTAAAATTATCAATATTTGGATTCGTAGAACCTTTAAAAGTACCAACATCATATTCAAATGGTTTTCTAGCATCAATAACAAGTGTTTTTTTATTCCTTATTAATTTATTCCATTTGTTTGGGTAAACATGACTGTCTTTTTTTTTGATCATTTGACTAAGTTTTAAGTTCATAGGAACAACTTCAGTCTTAATTTTCACTCTAGGTTTATGAAACGGTAGAAACAAACTTTTTGATTTATTGAAACTATTAAAATCTTTAAATTTTAAAATTTTTTTTAACTTATTAATAGTAGTTTTAATATCTGGTCCTTTACCAGAAATAGTACCATTTACACCTTCTTTTGAAATTATTATTGTTCCTCGAATATTATTTTTTATTAAAACTTCATTTATCAATCTCTTATTTTTTTTTAAATACTTAATATTTAAAAACCTATAGAAACCAAATACTTCGTACATTACAATTTCCTACATATAGTCATTCCATCCCCTAGAGGAATTATGATTTTCTCTACTCTTTTATCGTTAGCGACAAATTCATTAAAGTTTTTAATGGTTTTAGTAATTTTGTCATGTTCGTTTTTCTTTGCCACTTCTCCATACCATAGGACATTATCAATTATAATTAAGCCACTTGTTTCAAGCAAACTCAATGATCTTTCATAATATTCTTTATAGTTTCCTTTATCGGCATCAATGAATATGAGTTCAAATTTTTCTTTAATTTCGTCTAAACTCTCTAGAGCTGGTTTAATTAAAGTTGTAATTTTATGATCTTGTTTTGCTTTTTTAAAAAAATTAACAGCGACTTTATTTATTTGCTCATTTTTATCTAAAGCAATTATTTTACCATCATCTGGTAATGCTAGTGACATAGACAAAGTACTTAAACCTGTAAATGTACCAATTTCTAATACTTTTTTTATGTTGGAAAATTTAATAATTAGATGAAGTAACTGAGTTTGTGAGATTGATATCTGCATTTTTTTTATATCACCAAGTGATGTATTGTACTCAATTATTTCTTTTTGGACTGGGTGAAGATTATGTCCATGTTCTAAAATATAATCTTGCAGCTCTTGTGTAATATTAAGGTCTGAACCCATAAACTTTAAAGTTTTTTCTTTAAAATCTCATTTACTAATTGAGGGTTTGCTTTTCCACCTGATACTTTCATTACTTGTCCAACAAAAAAACCAAATAATTTTACTTTACCTGATTTGTATTCAGTGGCTTTTTCTCGGTTATCATCAATAACTTTATCAATTAGTTTTTCTAGAGCTTTAGGATCGCTTTCTTGTTTTAATCCTTTTTCTTCAACTATTTTTTTTGGGTCTTTGTCCCCTTCCATCATATGTTCAAAAACAGTTTTAGCCATTTTTCCAGAAATAGTTCCATCTTTAATTAAATTTATTAATTTTGATAAATTACCTGCACTTATCGGGCTTTCAGTGATTTCTAGATTCTTTTCATTTAAAGCAGCAAATAGCTCACCAATTATCCAGTTAGTAGCAAGTTTCACATCAGATTTTTTTATCACATTTTCAAAATAATTAGAGGTTTCATTATCTGAAACTAAAATAGTTGCCTCATAAGGAGATACTTTGAATTTTTCAATAAATCTTTTTTTCTTTTCATCAGGTAACTCTGGAATTTCTAATTTTAACTTTTCAATAAAATCATCTGAAACCTCTAGAGGCAAAAGGTCTGGATCAGGAAAATATCTATAGTCATGAGCATCTTCTTTAGATCTCATTGATCTTGTTTCATTTTTTTTGATATCAAATAGTCTAGTCTCTTGATCAATAGATTGACCATCCTCAATTAGATCTACTTGTCTATTTGCTTCGTATTCAATTGCCATTTGCATAAATTTTATTGAATTTACATTTTTGATTTCACATCTTGTTCCAAAGTCTTTGGTGCCTTTTCTTCTTACAGAAACATTTACATCAGCTCTTAGTGAACCTTCTTGCATGTTTCCATCACAAGTTCCAAGATATCTCATTATTGATCTTAATTTTTTTACGTAAGCGTTTACTTCATCAGGGGATCTTAAATCTGGTTTACTAACAATTTCCATCAAGGCAACACCTGATCTATTTAGATCTACAAATGTATTTTTTGGATCCAAATCATGTATACTTTTACCTGCGTCTTGCTCTAAGTGTAATCTTTCAATACCAACCTCTTTTTGACCATCTGGCATATCTAATATAACTTTACCTTCACCGACAATTGGATCTTTAAATTGTGATATTTGATATCCTTGTGGAAGATCTGCATAAAAATAATTTTTTCTATCAAAAACAGAACGTTTATTAATTTTAGCTTTAAGTCCTATACCGGTTTTTATTGCTTGTTTTACACAAAATTCATTTATTACTGGTAACATACCTGGAAAAGCTGCATCTACTAAACTTACTTGAGTATTAGGTTCTGCACCAAATTTTGTGGATGATGTTGAAAATAACTTTGATTCTGAAGTAACTTGCGCGTGGACCTCTAAGCCAATTACAACCTCATACTGATTATCTTTTCTATTAATTAGATATTCTGGCTTATCTTTACTCATTTAATCCACCAATCAGTAATTTTATTTTTAAAATTTATCTTTTCTTCCATTGCATAAGCAATATTTAATATGTTTTGCTCATCAAATGCTTTACCAATTATTTGTAATCCTAAAGGATAACCCTTTGCATCATGACCAGCTGGTATCGAAATTCCAGGCAAACCTGCTAAATTTACTGGAACTGTAAAAATATCGTTCAAATACATAGATACAGGATCGTTTGTTTTTTCACCAATTTTAAATGCTGAACTTGGAGTTGATGGAGTTAATATAGCATCTACCTTCTTGTAAGCTTCATCAAAATCATTTTTAATAAGCTTTCTTACTTTTTGAGCCTTAAGATAATATGCATCGTAATATCCTGATGATAAAACATAAGTCCCTATCATTATTCTTCTTTGAACTTCTGCTCCAAAACCTTCAGATCTAGTTTTCTCATACATATCTATCAAATTTTCTCCATCAGCTCTAAATCCATATTTAACACCATCATATCGAGCAAGGTTAGATGAAGCTTCAGCAGGTGCTACAATATAATAAGTGGGTAAAGCATAATTAGTGTGAGGTAGTGAAATATCTATAATTTCTGCACCACAATCTTTTACATAATCAATTCCTTTCTTCCAAAGATCTTCTATTTCTTTAGGCATGCCATCTACTCTATACTCTTTAGGTATTCCTATTTTTTTTCCTTTGATATTATTGGTTAATTCTTTGCTATATTTGTTTCTTTTAAAATCAATAGAAGTAGAGTCCTTTTCATCATAAGAACTAATAACCTCGTGTAATAAAGCACAATCTTTAACATTTTGAGCCATTGGTCCAGCTTGATCTAAAGAAGAAGCAAATGCTACTATACCATATCTTGAGCAACTACCATAAGTTGGTTTTAAACCAACGATACCTGTGAAGGATGCAGGTTGTCTAATTGAACCACCAGTATCTGTACCTATGGTGATTGGTGTTAATTGTGCTGCAACAGCTGACGATGAGCCACCTGAGGATCCACCAGGAACTAAATCTTTATCAATTGGGTTCTGCACACAACCGAAAAAACTTGTTTCATTAGAAGATCCCATAGCAAACTCATCACAATTTAATTTTCCAAGAAGAATAGCTCCCTCATTCCAAATATTTTGAGTAACTGTGGACTCATAAGTTGGAATGAAATTATTCAAAATTTTACTCCCTGCAGTAGTTTTAACATTTTTTGTGCAAAATAGATCTTTAACAGCCATTGGTATACCAGGTAATTTTAAATCTAAATTAGGGTTTTCATCAAACTTTTTAGCTTTATCAATTGCAGCTGAAAAGTCTTCTGTTACATAGGCGTTTAAGTCTTTAGAATTTTCAGACCTTTCTACAAATGCTTTTGTAACTTCAGTAGATGAAAGTTTTTTATCTTTAATATTTTTAATTAATTCTGAAAGTGATTGTTTTGTAATATCAGACATTATTCAATCACCTTTGGCACAACAAAATAATCCTCATTTTCCTGAGGAGAGTTTTTAATTATTTGCTCTCTTAAATTTTTACTTTTTACCTCATCATCTCTTAACTTTAATGTTGTTTCTGCAACCGAAGTTAAAGGTTGAACATTATCTGTCTTTAATTCATTAAGTTTTTCAATAAATTCAAAAATTGAATTTAAATCACCTGCCAATTTCTCTGCTTTTTTTTCATCAACAGAAATTCTTGATAATTTTGATATGTGCTTTATTGTTTTAAGATCGATACTCATATGATAATTAAATATGTCGCAAACTATCACTTAAGTCTAAATTATACAATATGATCACTATAGAAGAGTTTAAAAAAAAACAGTCAGAAACATGTAGATTAATTGGTCTAGATCTTGGCTCTAAAAGAATTGGTGTTTCAATCTGTGATGAAAAACAATCTATAGCTACACCATTAAAAACATTAAATAAAACTGGTGCAGATAATTTAATTAATGAATTAAAAATGATTATTGAGGAAAATAATATTAAGGGAATTATAATAGGATATCCTATTAATATGGATGGAACTTTGGGCAGATCTGCCCAGTCTGTTCATGATGTCTCTAGCAATCTTGATAAGAAATTAGATATTGATGTTTGTTTATGGGATGAAAGACTTTCAACGGTAGGTGCGTTCAATTTATCTAGTCAATTGGATATAAATGTAACTAAAAGAGAAAAAAATATAGATCAGAATGCTGCTGCATTCATACTTCAAGGAGCAATAGATTTTTTAAATAATTAATGCTTGCCAACTAACTGTATTATAGTTATAGAGTTAATTTTAATGGCATCTAAAACCAATAAAGCTATTAAAATCTCTCAAAAACATTTGTTAGGTATTCAAGATTTGTCAGTTAGTGACATAAATATTATTCTTGATGAAGCTCAAACCTTTATAAAAGTAAATCGAAGTAAGAATAAAAAAATTGACGTTCTAAGAGGCAAAACTCAAATAAACCTCTTTTTTGAACCATCAACCAGAACTCAAAGCTCATTTGAATTAGCAGGAAAAAGATTAGGAGCTGATGTCATGTCAATGAACATGGGTAATTCAGCAATTAAAAAAGGTGAAACACTAATTGACACTGCTATGACTTTAAATGCAATGCATCCAGATATCATAGTGATTAGACATCAAGACTCAGGGGCTTGCAATCTTCTTTCACAAAAAGTTAATTGTGTAGTATTAAATGCTGGGGATGGGCGCAGAGAACATCCTACCCAAGCATTACTAGATGCGCTAACAATAATTAATCGAAAAGATAAAATCCAAGGATTAAAAATTGCAATTTGTGGAGATATTTTGCATTCACGTGTAGCTAGATCAAATATTTACTTGTTAACTATGCTTGGAGCTGAGGTAAATATAGTTGCTCCTACAAATTTGATGCCAAAAGAAATAGAAAAATTTGGGGTTAATACTTTTACTGATATGAAAAAAGGACTGAGAGATTGTGACATTGTAATGATGTTGAGATTGCAAAATGAGAGAATGACCAGTTCTTTCTTGTCATCTAATAGAGAATATTATGAATACTATGGTTTAACACCAGACAAATTAGATCATGCAAAATCTGATGCCCTTATTATGCATCCAGGTCCAATGAACAGAGGTATTGAAATTGATACCAGGTTAGCTGACGATATTAACAAGAGTGTTATTAAGGAACAAGTTGAACTTGGTGTTGCTGTAAGAATGGCGTGTTTAAAAATATTTTGTGAATAAATGAAAAAACAATACTTTATAAATGCAAATATCATAGATCCTCGTAATTCATTAAACGAAAATGGTGGATTAATTATTGATGAAGATGGAAAGATCGAAGCAATAGGTAAAAAAGTAAACAACAATAATCTTCCATCACGAGAAAAACCAATTGATTTAAAAGGAAAATATATCTTCCCTGGTCTTGTGGATATGAGAGTGTTTGTAGGTGAACCAGGTTACGAATATAAAGAAAATTTTAGAACTTTAAGTAACGCTGCTTTATCTGGTGGTGTAACTTCTGTTGTTACTATGCCAAATACAGATCCAATTATAGATAATGTTTCTATTGTTGATTTTTTAAAAAGAAGAGGAAGAGATAAATCTAAAATAAATATTTTTCCTTGCGCGTCTTTAACTCATAATATCGAAGGAACTAACATGACCGAATTTGGTCTTTTGGCCAAAAAAGGAATAATTGCATTTACTGATGGGGTCAAAACTATTCAAAATACAAGACTAATGTCCAGAATAATGAATTCAGCAAAAGACCTGGGTTGTTTAATTATGCAACACGCTGAAGATTTGCATTTATCAGAAAACGGCATGATTAATTCTGGAATAATTGCCTCAAAGCTAGGGCTGTCTGGAATACCAGATATTGCTGAAAGAATTATAATTGAAAGAGATTTGACATTGCTTGAAAAGGTTAAATGTAGATATCACATCTCACAACTTTCCTCTTCGAAGTCTGTTGATATTATAAAACAAAGAAAAGAAGATATAAAATTTACATCAGGAGTTTCAATAAATAATTTATCTCTAAATGAAAATGACATTGGAGATTTTAGAACTTTTTTAAAATTATCTCCTCCTCTCAGAAAAGAAGAAGATAGAGAAGCATTGGTCCAAGGATTAAAAGATGGCGTGATTGATGTAATCGTTTCAGACCATAAACCTGAAGATGAAGAGTCTAAAAGATTAACATTTTCTCAAGCTGCAACAGGAGCATCAGGTATTGAAACGCTATTGTCATTAAGCTTAGAATTATTTCATAATGGATCTATTAAACTGGATACTATAATTCAAGCATTGACATCAAATCCTGCAAAAATATTAAATATAAATAAAGGAAACTTATCAATTGGAAATGAAGCTGATTTTTGCATTGTAGATATAGACAAACCTTGGGTTGTTAAAAAAGAAAATTTAATCTCTAAATCAAAAAATACATCTATAGAGGATAAAAAATTGCAAGGAAAAGTGACCAATACGTTTGTAAAAGGTCAGGAATTATTTAAAGTATAAAAATGGAATTTTTTACTATAGGTATAATCTCATACCTAATGGGTTCTATACCTTTTGGATTTATACTATCAAAAATTTTTTTAAAAAAAGATATAAGAGAAATTGGATCTGGCAATATTGGTGCAACAAATGCATTAAGAACGGGTAATAAATTAATTGGTTATTCAACCCTTTTGTTAGATATTATGAAAGCTATACTTCCTGTACTATACGTAAAAATTAATCATTCAGAATTAATTTATATTGCATCTCTTTGTGCTTTTTTAGGTCATGTTTTTCCAGTTTGGTTAAAGTTCAAGGGTGGTAAGGGTGTCGCCACATATGTAGGGATATTGTTTACTATAAATATTCTTTTAGGTTTTATTTTTTGTGTGTCTTGGTTACTAATTTTTTTAATATCAAAATACTCGTCTTTGTCATCACTTATTGGTTCACTAACGATACCAGTATATATTTTTTTTAATGATCAAATGAGTAATGCACTTTTTTTTGGAATTATGTTTGTATTGATATTTTATACTCACAGAGAAAATATTAAACGTCTGAAAAATAAAGAAGAAAGTAAGACGAAAATTTATTAAATTGACTATCAACTACATTTAAGTAGTTTGTTAAATTATGAATCTAGTCATAGTTGAAAGTCCTGCAAAAGCCAAAACAATTAATAAATACTTAGGAGATAATTATACCGTTTTAGCTAGTTACGGTCATATTCGAGATTTACCATCAAAAAATGGTTCAGTTGATCCAGATCAAAATTTTAAAATGGAATGGGAAGTTGATAACTTTTCAAAAAAATATCTTAAAGATATTACTGATGCTGCAAAAGAATCATCAAAAATTATTTTAGCAACAGACCCTGATCGTGAAGGAGAAGCTATAGCATGGCATGTAAAGGAATATTTGAATGAGAAAAAACTACTCAAAGATAAAGAGGTTGAAAGAGTTGTGTTCAACGAAATTACTAAAAAGGCTGTTACTTTTGGAATTGAAAATCCAAGGCAAATCGAGCCCCTGTTAGTTGATGCCTACATGGCAAGAAGAGCACTTGATTACCTTGTTGGTTTTAATATTTCGCCAATATTGTGGACTAAACTTCCTGGGTCAAAGTCAGCAGGTAGAGTGCAATCTGTTGCCTTAAAATTGATAACAGAAAGAGAGCATGAAATTGAGTTATTTAATCCAGAAGAGTTTTGGACTTTAAGTTTAAAATTTCAAGATGAGGAAAAAAATTCAATTACCGCAAGCATCTATCAATTAAATGGAGAAAAAATTGAAAAATTTACCTTTAAAAAAAAAGAAAATATTGAAAAGGCAATCTCTGAATTAAAGAATAAAAAATTTAATATAAGTGATATTTCATCAAAAATTGTTAATAGAAATCCATCTGGTCCATTTACAACTTCTACACTGCAACAAGTTGCTTCAAGTAGATTAGGATTTGGTGCATCTAGAACCATGCAAATTGCACAAAAACTTTATCAAGGAATTGAAATTGAGGGAGACACAGTTGGTTTAATAACCTACATGAGAACTGATGGTACAAACTTATCAGCTGATGCTATTAGCGATTTTAGAATTTTTATTAAAAAAAGTTACGGGAATGAGTACATACCTGAAAAAGCTAATAATTATTCAGGAAAAAAAGCAAAAAATGCACAAGAGGCACATGAAGCAATAAGGCCAACGGATATTAATAGATCTCCTGAATCTGTTAAAAAATATTTAAGTACTGACCAAAATAAATTGTATAATTTGATATGGAGCAGAGCTCTATCCTCTCAAATGGTATCTGCTAAGTTTGATAGAAATACAATAACTATTGAAACTGAGGATAAAAAGACTGTTTGTAAAACAAGTGGCTCAGTTTTAAAATTTGATGGTTTTTTAAAAGTTTATAAAAATCCTAATTCAGAAGATGATGATGAAGTACTTCCAGAAGTAAAAAAAGGATCTATAAATATTGAGTCCTTTTTAGATGAACAACATTTTACACAACCTCCTGCAAGGTATTCAGAAGCAAGTTTAGTCAAGAAGTTAGAGGAACTTGGGATTGGAAGACCCTCAACATATGCAAGTATAATATCAACTATTTCTAATCGTGGCTATGCTGAGATAACTAATAAAAGATTTTTTCCAACAGACCGTGGAAAATTAATTTCTGCTTTTTTAGAAAAATTATTTTCTAAATATGTTGATTATAATTTTACAGCTGGATTAGAAGATCAATTAGACGAAATTACAACTGGAAAAGAAAGTTGGATAAAAGTTTTAGAATTATTTTGGAAGGATTTTAATAACAATGTATCAGAAGTAAAAGAGAAAAGAACTAGAGAGGTTTTGGATTTAC
>CACBHL010000015.1 GCA_902539035.1 uncultured Pelagibacteraceae bacterium | reverse complement strand
TCATTTGCACCACCATGTAACGGTCCTTTTAAACTTGCGATGGCTCCTGTAATAGCACCGTGGATATCAGATAAACTACTTGTAATAGTTCTTGCAGTAAAAGTTGAAACATTAAAACTATGTTCAGCATATAATATTAAAGATACATCAAAAGCCTTAACAATTTCTTTTTGTGGCACTTTCCCAAAGCACATATAAAAAAAGTTCTCTGCAAAAGTCAGATTTTTTTTTGGTTTAATTATCTTTTTCCCTGTTCTAATTCTGTAAAAGGCAGCTAATGCGGTTGGAGTCTTTGAAAAAATTCTTAATGCTTTCCTCATATTTGCTTCATGTGAAGAATCTTGAGTTTCTTTGTCTTCTAATCCCATAACGCTTACAGCTGTTCGAGCAACATCCATAGGATGAGATTTTTTTGGCATGTGCTTGATTATTTCATACAAGTTTTTTGATAGTTCTCTGTTATTTTTTTCTTCCTTTTCAAATTTTCTTAGCTGAATAGTATTTGGTAGATCCTTGTTTAGTATTAAGTATGCAACTTCTTCAAATCTGCAATATTCACATAAATCCTGAGCAGCATAACCTCTGTAAGTAAGAGAATTAATTTCAGGCATAACTTTAGATACTTCAGTTTCATCAACAACTATACCTAACAAACCTTTTTTTATATCCTCACTCATTATTCATGTCCTTCCGTACTAAAATTATAGATTTTTTCATCTAATGAATTATATTTTTCATATTCAACAAGATCATAAAGCCTTTTCCTAGTTTGCATTTTATCTATAATATTATTTTGATGTCCATTAGCATAAATGTCTCTCAATCCGTCTTCTACATTTTTCATTGCTAATCTTTGGGTGGTTACAGGATAAATTACAATATTAAATCCTATACTTTCTAATTCTTTATAATTAAATAATTTAGATTTTCCAAACTCAGTCATATTGGCTAGTAAATAACAACTCAGTTCTTTTCTCACTTTTTCAAAATCTTTTTCATCTTGCAGTGCTTCAGGAAAAATAATCTCTGCCCCAGCATCGATATACGCTTTACATCTTTCAATCATTTTATCTATACCTTCAACTCCTTTAGCATCTGATCGGGCTATAATTTTAAAATTTTGATCTTTCTTAGCAGAAACACACTCTTTAATTTTTTTTACCATTTCTTCGGTTGTAACTAATTCTTTATTATCAAGATGCCCACATCTTTTTCTTTCTATTTGATCTTCCAAATGAACCCCTGTTATTCCAAAGTCTTCAAATGTTTCAATAGTCTCCTTACACGATTTAAATCCTGTATCAATATCAACAATAGTTGCAAGATTTGTAACCCTCGATATTAAATAAGATCTAGTGCTGACATCTTGCAAAGTAGTAAGTCCTATATCTGGAAACCCCAAATCATTTGCCATAACTCCACCAGATACATAAACAGCATCGTAACCAATTTCTTCAATTAATTTTGCTGTTAAAGGATTATAAGCACCTGGAACTCTTAGTATTTTATTTGATTTCAATTTCTCATTAAAATCTATTCTTTTTTGAGCAGGCTCTTTTTCTACAAAATGCAATTTCTTAATCCCTTAAATATTAAGCTTTTGTTTTAATGGTAAAAAAAATTTAATCAATATTAAAGATATTTAGTTATTATCTTCTCAATCCCTATGAAGTCTTTGATTAGGTAATTATGATAGATGTCATCAATTTTTTTTTCTGTATAACCATCTTCTAATAATATCATGGGTATTTCTGCAGATTTAGCTGCATTAGCATCAGTTTCACTGTCGCCAATCATTATTGTTTTGTTTAATTCTCCATCTAAAATTTCTACAACTGATGTTAAGTGTCTTGGATCTGGTTTACAATAATCGAAAGTATCTGAACCAGCAACATATTCAAAATAATCATAAATTCCAATTTTTTTTAAAAGATCATTTGATAAGTGCTCTTGTTTGTTCGTACATACAGCCATAGATATATTTTTATTTTTACACCATTTTAAAAAATCTTTGACTCCATGAATTAATGTACTTTCATTGAATATATTTTTTCCATAAAAATTTACAAATTCTCTTACCATTTCTTTTTTAATTTTTTCGTCATTCACTTTACTAAATTCTTTTTTAGCTTGACCCCAAATAGATCTACCAATCATAGCTCCTGCACCTTTTCCAACTAAATTTCTTATTTGTTCTGTAGATTTAGTGGGATAACCAAATTTTTTCATCACATAATTATGAGCGTGCATTAAATCTGGTGCAGTATCAACAAGAGTGCCGTCTAGATCAAATAAAATGGTGAATTTTTGTTTCATTATAAAAGTATTTTAAAGAAATAATTTGTGAATTAATTAAGTCATATACATAATGTAAACAAAATTTAAATGAAACCCTTAAATTCACAAAAAATTCAAATTAAATTAAGAAATAAATTTTTAAAAGCTGGTGTTAAAATGTTAGGACCCGAGACAATTTTTTTTTCAAAAGACACAAAAATTGGAAGAAATGTTTCCATTGAGCCTTATGTTGTTTTTGGTCCAAAAGTAAAAATTGGAAACAATGTTATAATTAAATCTTTTTCACATTTACAGGCATGCAAAATTGAAAATAAAGTTGAGATTGGCCCTTATGCACGAATAAGACCCGATACAATTCTGAAAGAGGGTTCTAAAATAGGGAATTTTGTAGAAGTTAAAAAAAGTACTGTCGGAAAAAAATCAAAGGTAAACCATTTATCTTATATTGGTGATACTGAAATTGGTAAAGCAGTAAATGTCGGTGCTGGCACCATAACTTGTAATTATGATGGTATCAAAAAAAGTAAAACAAAAATTAAAGATCAAGTGTTTATAGGTTCTAATTCCTCATTAGTTGCACCAGTTACCATTGAGAATGAAAGTATTGTGGGAGCAGGTTCAGTTATAACAAAAAATGTATCTAAAAAATCTTTAGCACTAACTAGATCTTTACAAACTGAAATCAAAAATTATAAGAGAAAAAAATAAATTATGTGTGGTATCATTGGAATTTCAAGTAATAAGTCCGTCTCTGGAAATATTATCAACTCACTTAAAAAGCTTGAATACAGAGGTTATGACTCTGCTGGGATAGCAACGTTATTTGAAGGCGAAATAAAAGAGGTAAAGTCTGAGGGAAGAGTAGATACTCTAGAACAAAATTTTGATTTAAAAAATTTAAAAGGAAATATAGGAATTGGTCATGTTAGATGGGCTACACATGGGGAGCCAAATAGTATTAATGCTCACCCACACTCATCCCACAATGTTTCTATTGTTCATAACGGTATCATTGAAAATTCAACAATATTAAAAAAATATTTGACGACAAAAAATCACAAATTTAAATCTCAAACTGATACAGAGGTCATAGTTCATCTAATTACGGAAAACTTAAAAACTGATGAATTAGAAGAGGCTATTACAAAAACATTAAAGCAACTTCATGGTAGCTTTGCTTTAGGAATTGTTTTTAGAGATATTCCTGATTTAATAGTTGGAGCTAGAAGAGGTTCACCTTTAGCTGTTGGCTATGGACCTAATGAAAATTATCTAGGTTCAGATTCTTATGCATTAAAATCAATGACAAATAAAATTACTTATCTTGAGGATGGTGAATTTTGTATTATTAAAAAGGATCAAGTTCTTTTCTTCAATGAGGATGGAACAAAAATAAATAAAAAAATATTAGAACTTTCGTCAGATGAAGCTAGTTATGAAAAAGGAGATTTTAAACATTTCATGGCTAAGGAAATTGAAGAACAGCCAAATACAGTTAAAACCGGAATTAAGGAATATATAGATAAAACAAATTCAGAGATAAATATTTATAATTTTCCATGGAAAATAAATGAAATAAACTCAATTACTTTGATAGGTTGTGGTACTGCATATCATTCATGTCTAATGGCAAAATATTGGTTTGAAGAATTAACTCAACTTGATGTTTCCATAGATATCGCATCAGAGTTTAGGTATCGAAAAAATAGATTTAAAAATGACTCTTTGTATATATTCGTTTCTCAATCAGGAGAAACAGCAGATACATACGCTGCGTTAGACCTATGTAATAAAAATAATATGAAAACTTGTGCTGTAGTCAATGTAATTGAAAGTTCGATTGCAAGAGATGCGAATTTTGTATTACCAATTCATTGTGGTCCAGAAATTGGTGTTGCATCTACAAAAGCTTTTTTAGGTCAAATATTAATTTTATACATTTTATCTTTAAAACTAGGATCTTTGAGAAATGAAATTAATAAAGAAATTTACAAAGAAAAGATTAAAGATCTTCAGAATTTACCAGGTCTAATTGAAAAATCTTTATTAATAGATAATGATATACAAGCTATATCTTCTACTTTTAATGAAGCAAAAGGCTCAATGTTTTTGGGTAGGGGTTTTTCATATCCAATTGCACTTGAGGGTGCTTTAAAATTAAAAGAATTATCATATGTTCATGCAGAAGGTTATCCCGCAGGTGAGATGAAACATGGCCCATTGGCATTGATTGAAGATGGAATGCCAGTTGTGGTGTTAGCTCCAAGAGACAGTTATTATAAAAAAACTATTTCGAATATGCAGGAAGTAATAGCAAGAGGGGCAAAGGTTTTATTGATAACTAACAAAAGTAAAGACGAAATTGTTTCTGAAAATATTTGGGAAACTATTGAGGTTGAAAATACAAATGATGACTTACTTCCTTTTCTTTTAACAATCCCACTTCAAAAATTGGCATATTATTCTGCACTTAAAAAAGGATATGATATCGATAAGCCAAGAAATTTGGCTAAATCTGTCACTGTTGAATAAAGTTTAAACTCTGCTAAAACACTTTCAGGTTGCATATGAAAAATTGGAAAAAAAATAGTTGGAGAAAATATCCTGTTAAACACATACCAGAGTATCCAGATAAAAAAGAATTGGATACAGTTTTGGATAAAATAGGAACGTTTCCACCATTAGTTTTTGCAGGAGAGACTAGACATTTAAAAGACCAACTTGCTGAAGTTGTGGATGGAAAAGCTTTTCTTCTCCAAGGTGGAGATTGTGCTGAAAGTTTTGCTGAATTTAATCCAGATAATATTAGAGACACATTTAAACTATTGTTACAGATGTCTTTAGTTTTAACATATTCAGCCTCCTTACCAGTTGTGAAACTTGGAAGAATAGCTGGTCAATTTTCAAAACCGAGAAGTTCACCAGTTGAAACAAAAAATGGTGTAGAGCTTCCCAGTTATCTAGGAGACAACATTAATGGAATGGAATTTACTGAAAAAGCAAGAATTCCTGATCCAAAAAGATTATTTAAGGCTTATTCTCAGTCAGCTGCAACACTCAATCTTATAAGAGCTTTTTCAAAAGGAGGTTTTGCAGATTTAAATAAAGTACATTTATGGAACTTAGATTATATTAAAAAAAGTCCACAAGCTAAAAAATTTAAAGACCTTGAAGATAAAATTGCTGATGCTATAGCTTTCATGAGGGCATGTGGGATCACATCGGATTTTAACAATAGACTATATACAGTCAATTTTTGGACATCACATGAAGCTTTATTGTTACCTTTTGAAGAGTCTATGACAAGAACAGATTCTACTACTGGTGAGAACCATGATACTTCAGCTCATTTTGTTTGGATTGGAGATAGAACAAGACAATTAGATGGCGGACATGTTGAATTTTGCAGAGGAATAGAAAACCCAATTGGAATTAAATGTGGACCAACATTAAAAGCTGATGATCTAATTAATTTATGTAATAAAATTAACCCAAAAAATGAGAAAGGTAAAATTACATTAATTTCGAGATTTGGAGCAGATAATGTTTCAAAACATTTACCAAAACTTATTCGAGCAATTAAAAAAGAGGGACTTAATGTTATTTGGTCGTGTGACCCATGTCATGGAAATACTATTCAAGCAGTCACAGGTTTTAAAACAAGACCTTTCAATAGAGTTTTAAAAGAAGTTAAAGATGTTTTTGCTTGTCATCAAAGTGAAGGAAGCTATGCAGGAGGTCTGCATATTGAGCTTACTGGTCAAAATGTAACAGAATGCATAGGAGGTGCTCAAAAAATATCTGAGCAAGATCTGTCGTCAAGATATCATACCCATTGTGACCCAAGATTAAATTCAAATCAGGCTTTGGAATTGGCTTTTTTGATATCAGATGAGATTAAAAAGAATAGCTCTTATTCAAAAAACGCAAATAGAGCGGCATCTTAAAACATTGCAAAATCATTAAAAATTAATATTTAAACTGTATGAATTCATCTGAAAAGGTTAAATTTATTTCTAA
Source organism: uncultured Pelagibacteraceae bacterium (assembly GCA_902539035.1). GTDB lineage: Bacteria > Pseudomonadota > Alphaproteobacteria > Pelagibacterales > Pelagibacteraceae > Pelagibacter. The sequence goes on along the minus strand of CACBHL010000015.1, from coordinate 11,541 downwards.
CTGGATTAGGGATTATGCAAATAATATGCCATCTAAGGCAGAGTCTTTAGTTATAGGTATTTCTGGCGGAATAGATTCCTCAGTATCAAGTACTTTGAGTGCTATGACAGGTTTAAGAACAATTGTTTTGTCCATGCCGATTAAACAAAAATCACACCAACATGATTTAAGTTTAAAACATCAAGAATGGTTGGTAAAAAATTTTAAAAATGTTGAAGGACATACAGTTAATTTGGATGAATTGTTTCTAGCTTTTAGTGCCAGTTTATCTAAATTTGATAACGAACACGGCATGGCAAATTCTAGAGCAAGATTAAGAATGACAACTCTTTACCAAGTAGCTGCAGCTAATAAAGGCATTGTTGTAGGAACTGGAAATAAAGTCGAAGACTTCGGTGTAGGATTTTATACAAAATATGGAGATGGTGGAGTTGATATTTCACCAATAGCAGACTGTAATAAAACTCAAATTTGGGAGCTAGGAAAAGAACTTGGAATTCTTAAAGAAATAATTGAAGCTGCACCAACTGATGGTTTGTGGGATGATGGAAGAACTGATGAAGGCCAACTAGGATTAAAATATGAAGAATTAGAAGAGGCTATGGCCAATCCTAATTCTCCGAATCGATCTAAATACGAAACAATTAGAAAACAAAATATGCATAAAATGGAGCCAATTCCAGTATGCATAATTCCAAATTAATCAAATAGATTCACAAATCTATTTTTTAAGTATATTCCTAAAATCATGGGTAATGATATTTTTTTAACCAACAATCTAAGCAACAAAAAAGAAAAATTTGTTCCTATAGATGAAAAAAATATAAGAATGTATGTTTGTGGTCCGACAGTATACGACGATCCTCATATTGGTAATGCAAGACCGATTGTTGTTTTTGATATTCTTTATAAAATTTTTAAAAAAAAATATCCAAAAGTTACTTATGTTAGAAATATAACAGATGTTGATGATAAAATTATAAATTCATCAAAGGATAAAAATATTTCAATTTCTGAATTAACTGAAAATGTAAATAAAAGTTTTCAGAAGGATTGTAGTTATTTAAATTGTGATAGCCCTACACACCAACCAAAAGCAACTGAACATATTGATTTAATGATAGAGATGATTTCTGATTTAATAAAAAAGAGATTTGCTTACGAAGAAAATCAACATGTTTATTTTGAAGTAAATAAATTTAAAGATTATGGAAAACTTTCAAATAAAAATCTTAATGAATTAATTGCTGGTTCAAGAGTTGAAGTAAGTGATAATAAAAAAAACTCACAGGATTTTGTTCTATGGAAACCATCCAAAGATGATGAACCTTCTTGGGAATCTCCTTGGGGCAAAGGTAGGCCGGGTTGGCACTTAGAATGCTCTGCTATGTCAAAAAAATTTCTTGGTAATCAGTTTGATGTTCATGGAGGAGGTATAGACCTATTATTCCCGCACCATGAAAATGAAATTGCACAATCAAGATGTGCAAATGATACAAAGGTTTTTGCAAACTACTGGTTACATAATGCATTTATAACAATGTCGAATGAAAAAATGGCTAAATCACAAGGAAATATTTTAAAGATAAAAGATTTTAGAAATAAAGTAAGTGGACAAGTTTTAAGATTAGCTATAATGAGTGCTCATTACAAACAACCTTTAGATTGGAATGACAAACTTTTAAATGATTGTCAAAATACAATTAATAAATGGTACAATGTATATGCATCGGATTATAAAGAAGAAGAAATTGATGATGAAATTCTAAAACCACTTTATGATGATATAAATACACCAGGGTATATTGCTAATCTTCATAAATTGTATGAGAAAGCGAAAAAAGGTAACTCTAGTGATATAGCTTTATTTATTTCGGCATGTAAATTTATAGGTTTATTAAATGAAACAGAAAACCAATGGTTAGAATTTAGGAAAAACAATATTTCAATAAATGAAACTGAAATTTTAGAGAAGATTGAATTAAGAAATAAAGCTAGAGAAGATAAAAACTATAAAGAAGCTGACAAAATAAGAAGCGAGCTTTCAGACAAAGGTGTTTTAATAGAAGATAAAGATGGTAAAACGACGTGGAAATTTAAATGAGTAAAGATCAGCTATATATATTTGATACCACCCTTCGTGATGGAGCACAAACCCAAGGTGTTGATTTTTCAATTGATGACAAAGAGAAAATTTCTTCTGCTTTAGATGAGCTTGGTGTTGATTACATTGAAGGAGGTTGGCCTGGTGCAAACCCAACCGATACAGAATTTTTTAACAAAGATCACAATTTTAAATCAGCTAATTTAACTGCTTTTGGCATGACAAAGAAATCAGAGCATAGTGCTGAAAATGACCCAATGTTATCCTCATTAATTAATTCTAAAAGTTCATCAATTTGCTTGTTTGGAAAATCTTGGGATTTCCAAGTTGACGTAGCCCTTGGTATCTCAAATCAAGAAAATCTTACCAATATTAGTGACAGTGCAAAACATATCGTTAAATCAGGCAAAGAATTCATGTTTGATGCTGAACATTTTTTTGATGGATATAAAGCAAATTCTGAATATGCACTTGCTTGTTTAAAATCTGCTTATGATAATGGAGCAAGATGGATTGTTTTGTGCGATACAAATGGAGGAACACTTCCTCATGAGATTGAAAAAATTGTTTTTGAAGTTGCAAAACATATACCAGGAAAAAATTTAGGAATTCATGCTCATAATGATACAGAAAATGCTGTTGCAAACAGTTTAACTGCAGTTCAAGCTGGTGTCAGACAAGTCCAGGGAACTATAAACGGATTAGGGGAAAGATGTGGTAACGCAAACTTAACATCTCTGATCCCAACCTTTTTTTTAAAAAAAGATTTTTATGAAAATTATCAAATAAACATTAAACGTGAAAACTTAAAAAATTTAACACAATGCTCAAGGTTATTAGATGAATTACTTAATCGAAAACCTAATAAACATTTACCATATGTTGGTGCTTCTGCTTTTTCTCACAAAGGAGGAATGCACGTCTCTGCTGTTCAAAAAGATCCAAAAACTTACGAGCACATTAACCCTGAAGAGGTAGGGAACTCAAGAAATATAGTTATCTCAGACCAATCAGGGCAGTCTAATATTATGTCTAGATTAAATTCTATAGGTATAATGGTTGAGAAAAATGATCCTAAAATAAAAAAACTGCTTGAAGAAGTAAAAGATAGAGAATTTATAGGATATAGCTATGATGGTGCAGATGCTTCTTTTGAATTACTTGCAAGAAGATTAATGGGTGACATACCAAGATATATTTCAATTAATGAATATGATGTTGCTGTAAAAAAAGACAAATCAGGAGAAATTATTTCTTATGCTAAGGCTCAATTAGAGGTAGATGGTCAAAAGATATTATGTGAGGGAGAGGGCAATGGACCTGTTAATGCTTTAGATAACGCAATTAGAAAAAACGTAAATAAACTTGATAAATATTCTGAATACTTGAAAGATTTAAGGTTAGTCGATTATAAAGTAAGAATTTTAAACACAGGAACAGAGGCGGTAACCAGAGTTAGCATTGAAAGTACAGACTCTAAAGGATTAAATTGGTTTACTATAGGAGTTTCACCAAATATTATTGATGCATCTTTTAAAGCGCTCATCGACAGCTTGGATTACAAACTATATAAAGATAACGCTCCTGCTAGCCTTTAGGCATGAAGATTAAAAAGTTCTCAAATAAACCATCTGATATTAGTGAAAGAATTAGAGGAAAACCAGTTATTTGCTATCCAAATAATAATATTGAAGAAAAAAACTTAAATATTTTGCATCTTGCTAGAAAAAACTTGAATAAAAAAAATGAAATTATAATTCCTCCAAGAGACGCTAAAACATTTCAAGTTAAAAGGGGTGAATTCTTTAGAATAGAAAGCGTCGAAGGACCTCAAGTAGGAGACTTAAATCTTTTTAATTTGAAAAATTTAAATGAAAAATTTTATTCTGGGAAAACTAGAGCACTTTATGGAACACATCTCTCAGTAGGTGATAAAATGTTTAGTAGTTTTCCTTATCTTAGATCTTTAGCAACCATCACATGGGATACGTTAGATTGGTATGATTATGATGATGATGGTGGATCAGTACATGATGTAATTGGGACTAGGTGCGATCCTTATACTTCAAAGCTTCTATCGGGTAATGACTATCATTACTGCTGTCATTCAAATTTAACTAGAGCATTAGTTAAAGAAAAAAAACTTAAAATTGATGAAGCTGAAAAAATAGTTCATGATGTTTTAAATGTCTTTATGTTAACTGGATTTACTAATGATACTAAACAATATTTTATGAAGGCAAGCCCTGTAAGACCAGGTGATTACTTAGAATTTTTTGCAGAGACTGATTTATTAGGAGCTCTATCAGCTTGTCCTGGTGGAGATTGTGGATCTGAACATTCTTCTGATGTAGCAAAATGTTATCCGTTAAAAGTGAGTATCTGGCAAATTGATCAAAAATATCTAAAGGATTTAGATATATCTGAAATTTCAAATTATGATAGAAGCCACGGCATCGACTAATTATGTTAAACAATAATATATCATTTATTTTACACAAACCTCAGCTCTCTGAAAATATAGGTGCATGTGCGAGAGCAATGAAAAATTTTAATTTTCAAAAAATGATTGTTATAGATCCTAAACCCATATACCCCAATGATAAAATTTTAGCCACATCAGTAGGAGCAAAAAATATTATCGTAAAGAGTAAAAATTTTGATAATTTAGAGACAGCTTTAAAAAATATTGATGTAGTAATTGCCACTTCAGCAAGGTTTAGAAATAAAAATATTAAACATATTCAATTACAAGATTTAAAGAAGATTGATTATAAAAAACAAGTGGCTTTCTTATTTGGATCTGAAGCTTCAGGACTTTCAAATAATGAGATAAGTTATGCAAATTATACTCTTCAGATTCCAACTAACCCAGATTTTAAATCTCTGAACTTGTCTCACAGTCTAATTATAATTGCCCAAGGCGTGCATAGAATCATTAATTCAAAAATTTCTAGTTATAAAAAATCTAAAAAAGTAAAGTTAGCTTCAAAAAAAGATATATTATCAATGACAAACTTATGTATTAAAAATTTAGATGATATAGGATTTTTCAAACCCAAAGAAAAAAAACCTATAATGCTTGAGAACTTGAGAAATATTTTTTATAGGATGGAATTATCCTCAAAGGAATCACGTATTTTATCAAGTGTATTTGCCAGTTTAGGAAAAAAACGTTGATTGACAAAACAATGAGTAGGTTTATAAACCCCTCTATTAAATGACTAAAAGATTAAACTCTAAACATAAAGTTGATAGAAGATTAAAGGTAAACCTTTGGGGAAGACCAAAAAGTCCATTTAATACTAGAGCTTACGGACCAGGACAACATGGCCAAACCCGAACATCTAAACCTTCAGATTATGGAATTCAGTTACAAGCTAAGCAAAAACTAAAAGCTTATTACGGCAATATCAACGAAAGACAGTTTAGAAATATTTATAAAAAAGCTGTGATGCTTAAAGGTGATACTGGTGAAAACTTAATTGGTTTACTTGAAAGAAGATTAGATGCAGTAATTTACAGAGCTAAATTTGCAACAACAATATTTTCAGCTAGACAACTAATTAACCACGGCCATGTTAAAGTTAATGGTAAAAAAGTTAATATTGGAAGTTATTTAGTAAAAGAAGAAGATTCAATTGAGATAAGAGATAAGTCTAAACAATTAGCAATTGTTGATATTGCCTTAGCAAATAAGGAAAGGGAAACTCCAGAATATATTCAAATGGATGAAAAAAATAAAAAACTTAAGTTTGTGAGAACACCAAAGTTTGATGAAGTTCCTTATCCAATAGTTATGGAACCTAATCTAGTTATTGAGTATTATTCTAGATAGTTAATTTTTAGCTTTAAAATTAATATTTTTACTTTCGAGTAATTTAGTAAGCTCACCACTTTCAAACATTTCTTTTATGATATCACAGCCACCAATGAATTCATTTTTTACATATAGTTGAGGGATTGTAGGCCAATCGCTATAAACCTTGATACCTTCTCTAAGTTTTTGATCTGCCAAAACGTTTATACCTTTAAAGTTTACTTCTAAAACTTTTAAAATGTTAGAGGTAGCCATTGAGAAACCACACTGTGGTGCATCGGGTGTTCCTTTCATGAATAAACAAACTTCGTTATTTTCAATTTCATTTTTAATTAAATCATTTGTTTCTTGGTCCATTTTAATTTTCCTTTGTTTTGATTGCTAAAGCATGTAATTCATTACCCATTCTTCCTTTTAATGAGTTGTACACCATTTTATGCTGTTCAATTTTACTTTTTCCTGAAAATTGAGATGAAGTTATAGTTGCAGAATAATGGTTTCCATCACCAGCCAAATCCTGTATTTCAACAACAGCGTCAGGCATTGCCTCTTTAATTAAGCTTTCAATTTCATTTAAATTCATTGCCATTAGTTACTCATATATTCTTTTAACCACTTTGTATTAAACTCTTTTAGTTCGTCAATTGTAACTTTTGTCTTTTCATTCAAAAATAGCATATTTTCATTGATTGTTCCAAGCTCATCATAATGAACTGCATTTTTATTTAATATATCTATGACCTTTTTTTGGTCTTTTTTACTAATTTCAATAATGTATCTCCCTTGATCTTCTGCAAAGAAGTATTCTATTTCGCTGATTAAATATTTTGGTTTTTTAAGATTAATACCCTTATTACTTTTAATACACATTTTAGAGACAGCAGTAATTATTCCACCTAAAGAAACATCATGTGCACTTTTTATTAAATTAGTATCAATTAACTTTAAGAGTGTTTCTCCATTGTTTTTTTCGTTAAATAGATTTATTTCTGGTGGGGGACCATTTTTTTCATCTAATACAACTCTTGCAAATAAACTTTGATCAATATGACCTTCTGTCTTACCAATAACTAACACAACATTATCAATTTCTTTAAAATCCATAGTGATCATTTTTGTATAATCTTTTATTAATCCAACACCCCCTATGGATGGAGTGGGTTTGATACCCTGATCTTTTGTTTGATTATAGAAAGAAACATTTCCAGACACGACAGGAAATTTTAAATAAGAGCTTGCCTCTCCAATACCCTGAACACATTCAACAAACTCACCCATGTTCTCTTCATTTTCGGGGCTACCAAAATTTAAACAATTTGTAATAGCAACAGGTTTTGCTCCAACAGATATTAAATTTCTGAAACTTTCACACACAACCTGTTTTCCTCCTGTAAGAGGGTGAGCCCAACAGTAAACAGCTGAAGAGTCTACTGATGCTGCAACTGCTTTGTTAGAACCATGAACTCTGACCACACCAGAGTCTCCTCCAGGTTTTTGAATAGTATCTCCCATTACTGTGTGATCATACTGCTGCCAAATCCATTCTTTACTACAAATATTTGGATTTGCTAAAATTTTTTTTAGGACCTCAATTATTTTTAAATTATTTATATCATCTTTATTAATTTTGTTTTTCTTTGGAAGTTTTGCTTTTTTCCATTTACGATCATACATCGGTGAATTTTCAACAAGGGTATTAACTGGAATGTCAGCAACCTTTTCACTATCAAAAAAAAGTTCAATTTTCTTAGATTTAGTTGTTTTTCCAATTACAGCAAAATCCAAACTCCACTTATCAAATATTTTTTTAGCTTGCTCTTCTTTTCCATTTTCTAGAACAATCAGCATTCTTTCCTGACTTTCTGAAAGCATGATTTCATAAGGGGTCATGTTTGTTTCCCTACATGGCACTTTATTTAAATTAATTTCTATTCCAAGATTTCCCTTTGAAGCCATTTCAATACTTGAAGAAGTTAAACCTGCAGCCCCCATATCCTGAATAGCAATGATAGAGTCTCCTGCCATTAACTCTAAACATGCTTCAAGTAAAAGTTTTTCTGTAAAAGGATCACCGACTTGTACAGTTGGTTTTTTTTCTTCAATTTTATCATCAAAACTAGCGGAGGCCATACTTGCTCCGTGAATACCATCGCGACCTGTTTTAGACCCAACGTATATCACAGGCTTGTTTAAGCCGGCAGCTTTTGAGTAAAAAATCTTATCTTTTTTTACTAGTCCTAAGGTCATTGCATTAACAAGGATATTCCCGTTATATGAGCTGTCAAAACTTGTTTGTCCTGCAATCGTAGGCACTCCCATACAGTTTCCATAACCTCCTATTCCATGCACAACACCTCTTAATAGATTTTTAGTTTTTTTATGCTGTGATGAACCAAAGTGTATTGAATTTAAATTAGCTATCGGTCTAGCTCCCATTGTGAATACATCTCTCATTATTCCACCAACTCCGGTAGCAGCACCTTGATAAGGTTCTATAAATGAAGGGTGGTTGTGACTTTCAATTTTAAAGACAATTGCATCATTGTCACCAATATCTATTACCCCAGCATTTTCACCAGGTCCTTGAATAACTTGTTTTCCTTTAGTGGGTAATTTTTTTAAATGCAGTCTTGAAGATTTATAGGAGCAGTGTTCATTCCACATTGCTGAATAAATTCCTAATTCAGTTATGTTAGGGGTTCTTTTTAAGAGTTCACAGATTTTTTTATACTCATCTTTATTTAATCCATGATCAATGGCTATTTTTTCATTTACAATCATTTTATATTATTTAATAGGTTTTTAAAAAAAAGAGAACCATCTTCACCTGATAAGGAGGAGTCAATCATCCTTTCAGGATGAGGCATCATACCTAAAACATTTTTTTTTTTATTAAAAATTCCAGCAATATTTTTTATTGATCCATTGGGATTGAATGGTTGTTCAATTTTTCCCTCGTTATTACAATAATTGATTGCAACCTGAGAATTGTCTTCAATTTCTTTTAATTGATCATTTGTACAAAAATAGTTTCCTTCATTATGAGCGATGTGAAGCTCTAAAACGTTATTTTTAATATTTTTAAAGTAAGCATTATCTTTATCACTAATTTTAACAAAAACGTTTTTACAAATAAATTCTAAATATTTATTTCTTAACAAAACCCCAGGTACTAATCCTGCTTCAACTAAAATTTGAAAACCATTACAAATACCCATTACCATTCCACCAGAATTTGCAAAATTAATTACTGATTGCATAATCTTAGATTTAGAGGCCATGCTGCCACATCTAAGATAATCACCATAAGAAAACCCACCAGGTAAAACTATCAAGTCGCTTTTTGGTAGCTCAACATCTTGATGCCAAACCATTTTATTCTTAAAACCAAATTTTTTTAAAGCAACATCCATATCTCTATCACAATTAGAACCTGGAAATGTGATGACTGCTGATTTCATTAATTATTCTGCATCGATAATTTTGTAATTTTCTATTACAAGATTAGCTAAAAGTTTTTTACACATTTCTTCAACTTTATCTTTTGCTTTTTTAGGATCAGTTTCTTTAGTGTCAATTTCAAAATATTTACCTTGTCTTACTTCACTTACATCATTAAATCCCATACCATCGAGTGCTTGATGAATAACTTTACCCTGAGGATCTAAAACATCTTTTTTAAGCGTAATAATTACTGATATTTTCATTTACGCTTTCTTTTTACTGAAGATAGTTTTGTTACATTTACTGCACTTAAATTGGATTGCTCATGAAGGATACCAAGTCTTTTAGCAACTTCGGTGTATGCTGGAATTAGATCTCCTAGATCTTTTCTAAACCTATCTTTATCTAATTTTTTATCAGTTAAACTGTCCCATAACCTACAAGTATCAGGACTTATTTCGTCAGCCAAAATTACATCTCTTTTTCCATTGGTATCCAGTCTTCCAAACTCTAATTTAAAGTCTATAAGTTTAATGCCAACACCCCGGAACATACCAATCATAAAGTCATTAATTCTTAAAATCATTTTTTTTACTTTATCTATTTCTTTTTTTGATGCCCAATCAAAAGCTAGTATATGTTCCTCCGCAATTAATGGATCGCCAAGCTTGTCATCTTTTAAGCAATATTCAATTAAAGGCTCTTTTAAAATAGTTCCATCTTCAATTCCAAGCCGTTTTGTTAAAGATCCTGTAGCAACATTTCTCACAATAAATTCAATAGGAATTATCTCAACAAGTTTAACAACTTGCTCTCGCATATTTAATCTTTTAACTAAGTGATTTTTGATACCTATTTGTGAAAGGCTTGAAAGTATATGTTCAGAAATTCTATTGTTTAAAACACCTTTTCCTTCAATGGTAGATTTTTTTTGATTATTAAAAGCTGTTGCATCATCTTTAAAATATTGAATTACTAAATCTTTATCTGGTGTAGCATAAATGATTTTAGCTTTCCCTTCGTATAATTTTTTACCTTTTTTCATATTATTTATTATCTTTTTCAATTCCTCCATAAATTCCAGCACCAACATTAATTACATCCATTGGGGAACATGAATTAAGCAAAAAGATTACAAAAATACTTAAAATATATTTTTTCATTATTTGAAAACTCTTCTAAAGATTAAATTTACATTTTTAAAATGTTTAGAGTAACTAAAGATGGATTTTAGTCTTTTTTGAGAAATTTTAGTCATGATAAATTTATCATCTAAAAGAACATCATATAAATTTAGATTTTCTGCAAAACACTTTTTTGCATAGCTCTGCACCATTTTATAGGATTTTTCCCTACTTAACCCAGATTTTGTTAGTTCTAACATAACCTCTTGTGAAAAAATTAAACCTTTTGTTAAATTTAAATTTTCAAGCATTTTTTTTGGATAAACAATCATATTATCTAAAATATTCGTAAGTCTAGCTAAAGCAAAGTCTGTTGTAATATTGGCATCTGGACCAATGTTTCTCTCAACACTTGAATGAGATATATCTCTCTCATGCCATAGTGCAATATTTTCTAATGCAGGCACAACTGCACTTCTTACCATCCTTGCAAGTCCTGTTAAGTTTTCACTTAAAATAGGATTTTTCTTGTGAGGCATTGCTGAAGAGCCTTTTTGTTTTTTTGAAAAAAATTCTTGTAATTCATAAACTTCTGTTCTCTGCAGGTGTCTAATTTCGATTGCAACTCTTTCAATTGAGCCTGCAATAATTCCTAAAACTGAAAAATAGAATGCATGCCTGTCTCTTGGTATAACTTGTGTTGAAATTGGCTCTATTTTTAAACTTAATTTTTTTGCAACATATTTTTCAACATTAGGATTAATATTAGCAAATGTTCCAACGGCTCCTGAAATTGCACAAGTTGATACTTCATCAATTGCGTATGCTAATCTATTTCTATTTCTTTTAAATTCTTCATAAAATGAAGCTAATTTCAAACCAAAAGTAATTGGTTCTGCATGAATCCCATGACTTCGTCCCATACACGGAGTTAGTTTATATTTTTTAGCCTGTCTTTTTAAAACTTTTAAAATTTGTTCGATATCGTTTAAAATGATTTTTCCTGATTGGACTAATTGAATATTGAAACTCGTATCCAAAACATCCGA
>CACBHL010000014.1 GCA_902539035.1 uncultured Pelagibacteraceae bacterium | reverse complement strand
AAGTATTTGCTCCTGTTACAACATTATGAACTTTTGTAATTCCTTGAGCTAAATTGTTTTGTTGTTTTAAGCTGAAAGTAAAATTTGAATTTGTTACTGTATAAGTTGGCATTTAAACTAGAATATAGATTTTGAATATTTTTTCCAGTTATCCTGATAATGCTTAGTATTTTCAACTATAGCCTTTTTTTCATCCTCAGTTACTTCTCTTATAACTTTGCCAGGTGAACCAACTACTAATGAGTTGTCAGGTATTTCCTTATTTTCTGTTATTAAAGCTTTGGCACCAATGATGCAGTTTTTTCCAATTTTAGCTTTGTTAAGAATAACAGCACCAATACCAATCAAACTATTATCACCAATAGTGCATCCATGAAGCATAACCATATGGCCTATAGTTACATTTTTACCTACTTTTAGAGGACACCCTGGATCAGTGTGTAAAACGCTTCCATCCTGAACGTTTGACCCTTCACCAATAAATATGTTTTCAACATCTCCTCTTAAAACTGCATTAAACCAAATACTTGTGTTTTTCTCTAGAGTAACATCACCTATTATAGTTGCATTGGGTGCCACCCAATTTTCGCCTGAGTTTTTTGGTTTTTTATCTTTTAAATCGTAAAACATAATTTATATATTATTACATTATGCCAATACAAACTCCAATATGTGATTTTGGTAAAAAAGCTGTCCCATTTGAACTTAAATCAACTGATGAAAAAATTTTAAAACTTGAAGACATAAAAGGCGAGAATGGAACTTTAATAATGTTTATCTGTAACCATTGTCCATATGTAAAAGCAGTTACAAAAGATATCGTTGAAGATTGTAATAACCTTAAAAAAATTGGTATTAACTCTATAGCAATTTGTTCAAATGATTCAATTAACTATCCTGAAGATTCATTTGAAAATATGATAAAATTTGCAAATGAAAATAACTTTAGTTTTCCTTATTTAAGTGATGACACACAAGAAGTAGCTAAAGCTTATGATGCAGTGTGTACACCTGATTTCTTCGGGTACAATAAAAATTTAGAACTTCAATATAGAGGGCGAATGCGAAAATTAAAAAAACTTATCCCTGTAAGAAATGGTGAGAGTGATCTATTTCAAGCAATGAAACAGATTGCTGAAACAGGCAAAGGTCCAGAGGAACAAATTCCAAGTGCTGGTTGTGGCATTAAGTGGAAATTTGATTAATGTATTTAATCGTTACTAGAACTTTTCCACCTGAACTAGGTGGAATGCAAAGTTTAATGTGGGGTTTATCAAGAGAATTATCAAAAAACTTTATGATTAAAGTTTTTGCAGATTATATTGAAGGTCATACAGACTTTGATAACCAAGCATCTTTTTCAATTGAAAGAGTGGGAGGAATAAAGCTTTTAAGAAAATATAGAAAAGCCCAATTAATCAATGAATTTATCAAAGGTAAAAAAATAGAAGGGATTATAGGAGATCATTGGAAGAGTTTGGAGTTAATCAAATCATCAAAAAAAAAATATTGTCTAATTCATAGTAAAGAAATTAATCATCCAAAAGGTTCAAGTTTAAACAAAAGAATTTTAAATGTTTTGAATGATGTTGAGAAAGTAATTGCTAATTCACAATTTACAAAAAATTTAGCAATTCAGTGTGGTGTTAATGAAAATAAAATTGTTGTAATAAATCCTGGGATAGATCCAGCTAAGAAATTGGATAAAAAAACACTCACTAAAGTTGAGAGTTTGCTTAAAGTTAAAACTCCTAGGTTAATCACTGTTTCGAGATTTGATAAAAGAAAAAATCATGAGAAAATAATCATGGCTCTTAGAAACTTAAAGCAAATTTATCCTGATATTGTTTATATATGTGTTGGATATGGTGAAGAGGAGAAAAACATTAAAAATCTTGTTAAAGAATTAGATTTAGAAGGTCAGGTTATGTTTTTTAAGGACATAACTAATGATCTAAAAAATGCTTTAATTGCAAAATCTAATCTATTTGTAATGCCGTCAATAATACACAAAACATCTGTTGAAGGATTTGGAATTGCCTATATAGAGGCTGCACAATATGGAATTCCTTCTATTGGCGGAAAAGATGGTGGAGCAGCAGATGCAATTGATCATGAAAAAACAGGTTTAATTTGTGATGGAAATAATCTAGATGATCTTTACTCATCTATAAATGCAGCTTTAGAAAATAAAAAATATTTAGAATTTGGAAAAAATGCAAAAGAATTTGCAACTAAATTCCAATGGTCTAAAATTATTGAAGATTATAAAAAAAATCTTAACTAATTTCTTTTCTTAAAAGTTTTATATATATGCCAAATTACAATATTGAAATAAGATTTTTAAATTTAATTTATAGGCCAAGGCAATTCAATATAACCTTGTAAAATTCCTGGAGGAAAATCCATTATCATAAAATGAGAAATTGCTGCGAGAGCGATCCATACACCGATTGAACTAATTAAACTAAATCTAAAACTTGCTCTTGCAATTTTTGATAAAAAAATAAAAACAAACAAACCAATAGATATATAAAATCCTACAATTACTGATAAAAATAATGGAGAGATAAACCAGAAAATAGTTAGCCACTGACTTCTAATTTCTGTATTTTCCAAAAGTAAATTTTCTGCATCGTGGAATACCTTTGAGCCAGATTTACTTACAAACATTTGAATTCCTATAACTACACAGAATAAAAACATAAACAGACCAACGCTAATTGGAAATATTTTACCTAAATATTGTAAATGGTCTGTTACAAATATTGTATAAACAGATATTACTGACAATAAAATTAAAAAAACCCATTGCGGTCTAGATTTAGCATTGAGTATATCTGATTTAGTATTAGCTATTTTGTCTTTTTTATTAATTATTTTAATTCCTGAATAAATTGAAAAAGCAGATATCAAAATTAAAACTAAAAAAATCGGTCTAATAAAAAGCTCAGAAAAAGTATAAAATTGCATTGTCTGATACAAGTATGTTTCAATACTATCGCTTAAGACAAAACCAATCATTAAAGCAACCCTAGAGTAATCAAATCGTTTCATATAAACAGCAATTACTCCAATAAAAGTTGCAAATATCAAATCACCCCATGATCTTGTTGAGTTAAAAATTGCAAATAATATTAATGAAATTAAAAATGGTGCAAGAATTGTGAAATTTATAGTTGTTAACTGTGAAATTGGTTTAGCCATTGCTACACAAATTATTGCGCCAAATATATTAGCAACTGCTAATGACCAAATTATTGTGTAAATTAGATCTAGTTGAGTATCCACCATTGTTATACCTGGATCAACACCTAGTAATATTAATCCACCCATTAAAATTGCAGTTCCACCAGATCCAGGAATTCCAAATAATAATGTGGGTATTAGTGCTCCACCTTCTTTGGAATTAGAACTAGATTCAGGTCCAATAACACCTCTGATGTCACCTTTTCCAAAATTTTCATTGTTTTTTACAGTTGTTTTTGCATGACTATAACTTATCCAGTCTATACAAGATCCTCCAATACCAGGTATCAAACCAATAAGACTTCCAATAAAAGAACACCTTAGTACTAAAAACTTGTTACTTAAAAAATCTCTTAAACCTTTAAACCATCCAGATTTTTCTAACTCTGCTTTTTCAGATACAGCTTTATTTGATCTCAAAAGTTCTACAATTTCAGGGAACGCAAAGATAGAAATTGCAACCACCATCAAATGGATACCTCCTCCTAAATACATTACAACAGGGTTTTGAACCTCTAATATCGTGCTAAAATCTAGTCTATATTCAGAACTTGCTGGTGAAATACCTATACAACCAATTATCATTCCAAGACATGCTGCAACTAATCCTTTGAAAATACTTGATCCGGTTAATGTTCCAACAACTGAAATTCCAAAAATTGCCAACATTAACATCTCACCAGTTCCAAAAGCTAAAATAATTGGTTTTGCAATTTGTATAACCATGGTGAGTAGAATTGCTCCAAAAAGCCCACCAAACAAAGATGAAAAAAAAGCAGCTGACAACGCTCTTGCTGCTTGTCCCTTTTTAGCTAAAGGAAAACCGTCCATAACTGTTGCTTGTGCAGAAACTGAACCTGGAACTCCTATTAAAACTGCTGGAAAAGTATCGGAAGTTGCAACAACCGATAATAATCCCATCATCATTGCTATCCCTGAAATTGGTTCCATTCCAAAGACAAATGGAAGTAACAAAGACAACCCTACGGTTCCACCAAATCCTGGAATTACTCCAACTACTAAACCAATTAAAACACCGAGAATTAGAAAAAATAATGACGGACCTGAAACAATAGTAGCAAGTGCAGCAAATAATGCTTCAAACATAATGTTTATATCATATAAAAAAAAAGGGGGCATGGCCCCCTTTTTTTAATTAATTGAATTAAGCTTTTACTTGGTATCTTTCCAAGATTGTAAGAATTTTTCAGACTTACTGTCTATAGAAGTAGCTTTTTTTAGTGCAGATTTTAAAGCTTTAGAACCAGTAACTTGATCATACTTACCTAGTTTTTTGTTTAAAACTTTCATTGCCGCTGGATCATTTACAATTGCTGCCGCAGCACTCTGCCAAGCTTTAACAACATCTTTTTTAGCTGATTTAGGAAGCATCACATATTTTTGTGTTGCAAAACCAGCATAAAATAATGCTGTCCAAGATTTAGCTTCTGTTCCTTTAAATTTATTTCCTGTTACCGCTTCATAAACTTCTGGAAATGCTGGAAGATCTGGAAAGTTAGGATCTCTCTCAACTTTACCACCAACTGGTGCTCCCCAAGTCATTATCGGAACCATTTCTCCTTTTTCTACTAAAGGTCTTACATGTTTTAAATATGATGCTGTAGTTTGATAATCAACTGTTGTTTCACCTCGTAAGATTGCTGCTCTTCCTGCTTTTCTTCCTTTCATGCCATATACAACATTTACGTCTACACCCATCATGTCGAACGCTAAAATTGGAACAGCATCTAAAGAAGTTTTCCCTTGAGACCCATAAACAAGTTTAGAACTTTTAAATTTATCGAAGTCTTTTATTATATCAGTTACTCCCATTTCTTTTCTAACATAAACAACTCCGCCTGTACCACTTGCAAAAATTGGAACCATATTTTTATAGTTGTATCTTACTCTTTCATCTTTAAAGATAAATGGCATTTGAACTGATCCAGACGTTCCGAATACAACCATACCATCTTTATCTTTTCCATGTTCAGCAAAATATTTATTTGATGCACCGATAGCTTTTCCATCAGTTACGTTTTTTACAACTACTGTAGGATTGCCTGGTAAGTTTGCACTAAACGCAGGTCCGATTGCTCTAGCCCATGTATCAGAACCACCACCTGCTTTAAATGGTATCCACATAGTTACGGTCTTTCCAGTATAGTCTACTGCTAATGCAGCAGTAACTGAAAACAACGAGGCAGCTAAAACTGCTAGTATTTTTTTTAACATTTATTATCCCCTGTTATTAATTTAAATTTAGAAAAAGTTAGATGTATTTTTTGTAACTTTCAATAGTAATTTTTGGCATTAAATATTCCAACAAATTACCAACGACTTTATATATTTGATGTACTTTGAACATTTTTTGTATTAAAAAATTTTATAATGAGTGATCAAATTAAAATACCTTGTATGTTTATGAGAGGTGGTACTTCAAGAGGGCCGTATTTTTTAAAAAAAGATTTACCTGAGGATACATCAAAAAGAGATAAAATTCTGCTAGCAGTTATGGGCTCACCTGATATTAGGCAAATTGATGGATTAGGTGGTGCTGAACCAGTCAAAAGTAAAGTAGCTATTATAGATAAGTCGAAAGAGGATGGAATAGATGTTGATTATTATTTTGCTCAAGTAAAAATTGATGAGCCAATTGTAGATACTAAACCTTCATGTGGAAATATTTTAGTTGGGGTTGGGCCTTATGCAATTGAGAAAGGTTTAGTTAAAGCAAAAAATGGAGAAACCTCAGTCATAGTGAGAGATAAAAATACTGGTATGAAAATAGAGCAAATAGTTAAAACACCTAATAAAATAGTACAGTATGAAGGTGATTGCTTTATAGATGGAGTTCCAACACCTGGCTCACCTATAAAATTAAAATTTTTAAATATTATTGGCTCACAAACAAAAAAATTATTTCCAACTGGTAATTCACTGGATCAAATTGATGGAATTAATTTCACTCTTATCGATTGTGCAGTTCCTATGGTAATCTTTAAAAGTTCTGAATTAGGATTAAAGGACAATGAAACTTTTGAGAAATTGGATGGTGATAAAAATCTTATAAATAAAATGGACTCTATAAGAATAAAGATTGCTAAAGAAGTTGGCTTAGGTGATGTAGCAAATTCTGTGATCCCTAAAACTGCAATTGTAAATAGCTCTAATTCAGCAGACATAAGCTCAAGATATTTTATGCCATGGAATTGTCATCCAGCTTACGCGGTGACAGGATCAATGGCTTTATTAGCTGCGTGCAAATCAAAAAATACTGTTTGTTCAGAATTTTATAGTAACTTTTCCGAAAGTGGGCCTTTTACACTTGAACACCCTTCCGGTTTATTAAAAATTGATTATGAGGTTAACTATAAAAATGAAATGATCGAAGACATAAAAGTTACTACAACAAGAAGTGCAAGATTAATAATGTCTGGAAATGTTTTTGTTAAAAAAAGTTTACTATAATATTTTAATTTAATTTTCACTTAGAGATCTAATTAATTTTTCAAATACTTTTTCAGCAGATAATTTTGTTAAATCACTTACTTGAATAGCTTTAAAATTTTCTCTCTCTATACTTACTTTATAGGCTGTTGTGTGTGCACCAAATAAAGCAATTCCTTTTGATCCTAAATGAGCAGTCATATGAGCAGGACCAGTATCATTTGCAACAACAAAAGAGCTATCTTTTATCAATGCTGCTAGTTGCGAAATATCTAAAGCTTTACCTTTATCTAAAACACACAGTGCATTCATACTTGATGCTTCTTTAATTTCATCTGGTCCAGGTGCTACTACTACTTTAAATTTTTTTTCTACTCTTTCATTTATCATAGAAATTAAATTATTATAATATGGCCACTTCTTAAATTTTAAATGAGGTGAACAAAAGGGAAAAAGAATAATATATTTTTCAAGTTGATAATAATTTTTTATTTCAGAAATTTCTGATGTACTCCAGGAAAAATTAGGGATTAAAGTATGGATAGTATTAATTCCAGAACTTTTTAATTGATGATCAAATCTTGATAATACTGAATCTTTATCAAAATCTTGCTTTGTAGTACCTTCGGGTAAAGTTGTATATGTAGATGACCACACTTCTTTTGTTGCCTTAGGAAATAATATTTTTTTATAAAAAGATGTTCTGCTAGAGTTTTGAAGATCGTAAATTTTGGTGAATTTAAATTTCTTAATATTTTTCATCAATAAATATAAATAAAAGAGGTTAAATCTTGATAATCGCTTATCTAAAATTACATTAGAAACATATGGATTTTTTTTAAATAAATCAAAAAATGGTTTTGTTGTTAATAAATGCACTTCGTCATCCTTGTGATTTTCAGAAATATCTTGAATTGCTCCACATGCTTGCACTATATCACCCAATGAACCATGTTTAATGATTAAAATATTAGACATATTTTTAACAACTTAACATAGTATATTTTTTTATGAATAAAATTCTAATTGAAGTATCTGTTGGTGAGTTGTTAGACAAAATTTCTATCCTTGAGATTAAACAAGAAAAAATCAAAAAAACCGAAAAATTAAAATTTATTAACGAAGAACACTCAATTCTTAAAGATCAATTAAATAAAAATGTAAAATCTAATCAAAAGCTAAATGAACTTTTTGAAACATTAAAAAAAATTAATGCAAAATTATGGATAATAGAGGATGATAAAAGACAATGTGAAAAAGATAAAGATTTTAAAGAAAAATTTATCAAACTTTCAAGAGATGTTCATTTTCTTAATGATGAACGAGCTAAAATTAAATTAGAAATTAATAACCTTAGTGGTTCAAAAATTAAAGAAATTAAAGAATATACTAATTATTAATCTCTTTAATTAAAATTTACCTTTTTTGTTTGAACCATTATAAAAAATTTTAGATAACTCTTTATTTGCTTTATTCTGAGAAATAATTTCATTTTTACCCATAAGTTTTAAGGGTATTTCAGAATATTCATGATAATTATACTTGTCTTCACCTCTTGCTTTTTGAACATACATTTTTCCTATAACCTGCTTAACATTAGTGCCAATATAACTTTGAATAACAAAGCCAATTCTTCTGTCATCACTATTGTTTAACCCTGAACCATGAACAATTAAAGGGTGGTGTAATGATATTTCTCCTGCTTTAAGAACTATAGGATCTGTTTTATCCAAAGAAACATCTTTAATTGTTTGACCACGCGTTAACAAATTATTTTTATCAAATTTTTCCTCATGAAATTTTAAATTTTCTTTATGAGAGCCTGGTAACATTCTCATACAACCATTGTTTTCATTTGTGTCAGTAACTGCAAGCCAAACTGTAACCCAATTATGAGGCTCCAAACCTATGTATTTTGCATCTTGATGAAAACTAACAAATCCTTTTTCCTTTTTTTCTTTTATAAAAAGCGTAGTACCACAAATAAGTATATTCTTCCCAATGATACTCTCAACTGCGTCTAGGATATTTTTATTTAAACAAACTTTATTTAATATAGGTGAAATTAAATGAACATAATTACGATTAATTCCCTCTAAAGCACCTGGCCAATTTTTTTCAATTTTTTCAATTTCATTTCTTATCTCCTTTGCTTCATTAGAGGTTAAAGCACTTAATGGAGAGATATATCCTTTACTTCTATAATGACTTATTTGATCTGTACTAAACATCGTCATTGAGAAAAACTATATTTTTTTTCTAAATATTTAATAAAGTTATGGATAATAAAAGTCATAAATAAATATATTCCACCAGCAACAATAAATACTTCAATTGGCTTAAATGTTGTTGATATTATATATTTTGCGACGCCGGTTAAATCCATTAAAGTTACAGTGCTTGCTAGTGATGTCCCCTTCATCATCAATATTATTTCATTTCCGTAGGCAGGTAGTGATTGTCTGATAGCAATTGGAATTTGAATTTTATAGAATATTACTTTGTTTGATATTCCTAAACTTTTTCCAGCTTCAATAATACCTGGCTTTATTGTCTGAAATGCTGATCTTAATATTTCCGATGTATAGGCTCCTGTATTTAAAGTAAAAGCTATAATTGCACACCAATAAGGTTCTTTTAAAATGACCCATAAAAATGTTGATCTTAAATATTCAATTTGTCCTAGCCCAAAATAAATTATAAATATTTGAACTAATAAAGGTGTTCCTCTAAACAAATAAGAATAACCATATGCAAATTTATTTATAAAAATATTCTTATTTATTCTTAAGATTGCAAACAATAAGCCAATAATTAATCCAAAGAATAATGATGTTGATAACAATTTTAGAGTTACAACAGCTGCTACTAAAAGTTTGGGTAAACTACTTAACATTAAATCTAAATCCATTAATACCCCCTGCTATATTTTATCTCTAATCTATTTATTAGTTTCATGCTTAGATAAGTGAGCATCAGATACAAAACTGCTGCAAAACTATAAAAGAACAAAGGATCCCTCGTAGAGCCTGCCGCAATATAAGATTGTCTCATAATTTCAACGAGTCCAGTCACTGAAATTAGAGAAGTATCTTTTAAGGTAATTTGCCAAACATTACTTAAGTTAGGAATGGCTAATCTTAACATTTGAGGTAAAATTATTTTATAAAACTGAGTAAATTTATTTATTCCTAGAACCTTCGCGGCTTCAAACTGACCTTTGTCTATAGATTGAATTGCACCTCTAAAAACTTCTGTGGAATAAGCTCCTGAAATTATTCCGATTGCCATAGATCCAGTTATGAATGCATTAATTTCAATATATTCAAAATATCCAAAGATAGATGCCACATACATAATGGCTCCACTTCCTCCAAAAAAAAATAGATAAATAACTAAAAGTTCAGGAACGCCACGAATAACTGTTGTGTAAAAATTTCCAATTAAATTTAGAAACTTGAATTTAGATAATTTTAAGGGAGTAAATATTAACGCAAAAATAAATCCAATAAACATTGCTGTAACAGAGACAGCTATAGTCATTAGGGTTGCATAAAATAGTTCGTCACCCCAACCAGTTTTACCAAATGCGAGAAGTTCCATATAGATTGGCGACTATATGTTATAGTCGCCAAATCTTAAATTATCACATAGATGCGTCGAAACCAAAGTGTTTAATAGCAAGTTTGCTAATAATTCCTTTTTTTCTAGCCGTATTAATTGCTTTATTGAAATCTTTTAGAAGTTTTGCATCTCGTTTTCCGATTGCATCTTCTCCACCTTGTCTAATTCCAACACCAACACCATTACCAAATGCACCACCTGAGAATGTTGGGCCAACTAAAACAACTGGTTTTCCTGATTTATCAGCATAGTCAGTAAATGCCACTGCTGCAGCTAAAGCAACATCACATCTACCAGAAGTTAAATCAAGATTAACTTCGTCTTGAGTTTTGTAAGTTCTAACATTTACACTCCCTACATCACCTGACTCTAAAAAGTTTTGGTGAATGGTTCCAGTTTGAGTACAAACTGTTTTACCAGCAAGTGCACCTGTCAAAGTTTTTAACGCCTTTTTAACATCTGATCCACCTAAAGATAAGTTTACACCTTCTGGGGTGTCCATTCCCTCTAAACTAGAACCTTTCATTACTGCAAGAGACGCTACTTCATCTGCATAACCCTGAGAAAATGTGATTGTTTTTTGTCTTTCTGCGGTTATAGACATTCCAGCCATTATTGCATCAAACTTTCTCATCAGTAGAGCTGGGATCATTCCATCCCAATCTTGTTCTACAATTGTGCATTCATGTTTCATAATTGCACATAATTCTTGCGCTAGTTCAACCTCGAAACCAATAAGATTACCTGATGCATCTTTTGAATTCCATGGAGGATAAGCTCCTTCAGTTCCTATTTTTATTTTGTCAGCGTAAACATTTCCGATAACAAAAAGAGAAGTAAGAACTGTTAAAATAGTCTTTCTAATTATATTCATTATTTTCTCCTTAATTTGGAGATAATATTTCACAATTTTTAATAATTAAAAAGAAAAAATTAATGATTTATTGAAGAAGAAAAATTCCATGAACAGTCAAAACTTGGTATGTAAACTCTTGATAATTTTGTATTTCCAAAATTTTTATTAAAAACATTCAGCCAATTTTCAACCTGATATGGTTTTTTATCTTGGCTACCTACTTGAGCAGTTATAACTCCTTTTGGTTTTAGAATTCTGACTAAAGAGTCCATATTCTTTGATGCTAAATCAATACAGAACTGATCATCGTTTAAATCAACATAAATATGATCATACGTATCGTCATTAACAGACTTAATGCTTTCAAAAGCATCTCCCCATACACATTTAACTGAATTTTTTTCAGTAGCTTTTTTTCCTATATCACCGAGATGTTTATTGCATACATCAACAACCTCGGGGTCTAATTCATACCAATCAATAAAATTAAAATTTTTTGAAACACATTCTCTAGCAACTCCTCCGTCGCCTCCACCAATAATAGCTACTCGCTCATTATTTTGATTTAAATTCAAGCCTGAACCTACAAATGTTGAACTGTATAAATGTTCATCTGTGGTTGCTACTTGAATTTCACCATCAATAAAAAGAGATTTTCCAAATTGTTCTAATTCCAAAATTTCTATATGTTGTCCAACCTTTGATTTAAAATCTTCTAACACATCGTTTACTACGTATGATTTTTGTAAGCCAGGTGAGCTGTAAACGTCATGATATAGAGACTTAGTATCTCTACTAAACTCTTTTTTAACTATTCTTTTATGTATAAATTCTTTTTTTATAATTTCAACTGCAACTGATGGATTTATTTTTCCACATGTAAAGAAGTCAAAGCTAATAATTCCTTTTTCAGGAAAAGTATGAAAACTAATATGACTTTCTGCCAATAATGCCAGAATAGTAAAGCCTTGTGGTTCAAATTTATATTTGGAAATTTTTAGTATGGTAACTTTAGCAGATTTAGCTATTTCATGAATTACTTTTTCAAAAATTGAAGGATCATATTCTTTTGTGGTTCCAATAATGTCTAGAGTTATATGCTCTCCAACTTTAGTCATTAGTTATCCTCTCTTATAATTTTTTGCTTTGGATAAAACTTTTTTCATCTCTTTTAAAGAAAGAATTTTAGGCTTACCCAATTTAAGACTCGTTATATACTGAAGGGATATATTTTCAACCTCTTCAGCAAGTTCAAAAGCCTTTGGTAAATTTTCTTCAAATGCAATCTGACCGTGATTAGCAATTAAACATGCTTTTCTATCTTTCAAAGCCTTTAAAATATTTTTTGATAGTTCTCTAGTTCCAAAGGTTGCATATTTTGCACACTTAATATCGTGACCTCCTACCATTGCTACCATGTAATGAAATGGTGGGATACCTCTTTTATGAGTAGCTACTGCAGTTGCATTTGTTGAATGTGCATGGACGATTGCTTTTGCCTCTTTTTTACTATTGTAGATATCCTGATGAAACTTCCATTCAGATGATGGTGACCCACTTTTTTTATCGTATCTTCCTTTTAGGGATACAAAAACAATATCTTTATTTTTTAAAGATGAATATCTTTTACCTGATGGTGTAATTAAAAATCCATCTTTATACCTTGAAGAAATATTCCCAGATCTTAACGCAGATAATTTTTTTGAATTCAACATTTTTGAGTATTTTATTATTTCAGTTCTTAAATTTTTCATTTAAATAATTTTTTTAAACTTTCATGAGAAGCCTCAGAAATTCCTTTTTCCGTAATTAACCCTGTAACATATTTTGCAGGTGTTATATCGAAAGCTAAATTCATTGCTTTACTTTTATATGGATATATTAAAATCTTTTTAAGTTCTTTGTTTTCATCAATTCCTTCAACATGAGATAATTCCTCTGAATTTCTTTGTTCAATAGGAATATCATTTGCATCTTTGGTTTTCCAATCTATTGTAGAACTAGGTAGAGCTACATAAAATGGAACATTGTTATCATGAGCAGCTAATGCTTTTAAGTAGGTTCCAACTTTATTACAAACATCTCCATTGGATAAAGTTCTATCTGTTCCAACAATACACATATCAACTTCACCCCTTTGCATCAAAATACCACCTGTATTGTCAGCAATGATTGTATTTTTAATCCCCTCCTCATTCAGTTCATATGAAGTCAAGTTAGCTCCTTGATTTCTAGGTCTAGTTTCATCTGCCCAAACATGAACTGGTATACCTTTCTTATGAGCATGATAAATTGGAGAAGTTGCAGTGCCCCAATTTATTGTTGCAAGCCATCCTGCATTACAATGTGTTAAAATATTTACTGTATCTTTTTTTTTATTATATATTTGCTCTATAATTTTAAGACCATTTAATCCTATTTTTTCACAAAATTTTATATCCTCCTCGCAAATTTCTTTTGCTTCATTTTGTGCTATTTCTAAAATTTTATCACTATTTACACCTGATAATTTTTTCATCATTCTATCAACAGCCCACTTTAAATTTATAGCTGTTGGTCTTGAATTTATTAAATTTTCTGCAGATTTTTTTAAAAACGATTGGTCATTATTTTCTATAATAGCCAATACCAGTCCGTAAGCCGCAGTTGCACCTATCAAAGGTGCGCCTCTTACTTCCATTACTTTTAT
Organism: uncultured Pelagibacteraceae bacterium; assembly: GCA_902539035.1. GTDB lineage: Bacteria > Pseudomonadota > Alphaproteobacteria > Pelagibacterales > Pelagibacteraceae > Pelagibacter. The sequence goes on along the minus strand of CACBHL010000014.1, from coordinate 11,208 downwards.
AGCATTTATTACATCTTTAACAGTTATTAAATCTTTAATAATAAATTGATGTGGAAGTTTTGTTTGATCAATAATTTTTACAACATTATTTTCAAACCAGATAGTGCGATATTCTTTTCCTTCAATTCTCATCTATTTAAAACTCTGCCTGCAATAGTTTTAAGTTTATCTTTTGTTTTTTGTGTAATTTTTTCTGGTGCAGTGATAATTGCAACATCTAAACAATTATTTGCTGGATCTTTAGGATCAATATAATTTTCAAAATTATCTATTAAATTTTTAATCATATTTTTAGCTTTTTCAGCATTACCTAATAAGATTTTTACTACTTGTTGAACATCAACATTTTCATGATCTGGATGCCAACAATCATAATCTGTTACCATTGAAACTGATGCATACCTAATTTCTGCCTCTCTTGCTAATTTTGCTTCAGGCATATTTGTCATTCCAATAACATCAGCTTTCCATGATCTATATAAATTTGACTCTGCTAATGTTGAAAATTGAGGTCCTTCCATAACAACATATGTTCCATTTCTTTGATACTCAATTTTTTCTTTTTTAATTGCCTCTTCACAAGCATCCATAAGACCATTTGATGTTGGATGAGCCATAGACACATGAGCTACTATTTCATCATCGAAAAATGTTTTTTCTCTTGAAAAAGTTCTGTCAATAAATTGATTTACAATAACAAATTTTCCAGGTGATAATTCTTCTTTCAATGATCCTACCGCAGAAACCGATACTATATCGGTTACACCCAATTGTTTCAGTGCATCAATATTAGCTCTAAAATTTATTTTAGTAGGTGAAATAAAATGACCTCTTCCATGTCTTGGTAAAAAGTAAATTTCTTTATTATTATAATTAGTTTTTAAAATTTGATCAGAAGGTCTTCCCCACGGGGTTTCTAAATCTAATAATTCTCTATTTTTGAATTCCTCAACATCATAAAGGCCACTACCACCTATAATTGCTAATTTATTTATTGTCATGTTGTAAAATTAATTTATTTATACTTTTATAAATAACTATTATGAATTTGAAAGATTATATTAGATCAATTCCAGATTATCCCAAAAAGGGGATTTTATTTAGAGATATTACTACTCTTATTAAAGATGAAAAGGCATTTGAAGAAACGATAAATCAAATTATCGATAAATCAAAAAAATTTAAATTCAAAAAAATTGCTGCTATAGAGTCTAGAGGCTTTGTATTTGCTTCTGCAGTTTCTTACGTTTTAAAAAAACCTTTTATAATGCTTAGAAAAAAAAATAAATTACCTGCCGAAGTTCATTCTATTGATTTTGAACTTGAGTATGGAACGGCTACTATAGAAGTTCACAAAGACTCAATCGAAAAAGATGATTCTGTTTTAATTATTGACGATTTAATTGCTACAGGTGGTACTGCTGAGGCTGCAGCAAAATTAATTGAAATATCAGAAGGTAATGTTAATGCCTTTATATTTGTAATTGACCTTTATGACTTAGGGGGTACAGATAATCTTGAACGAAATGGCTATAAAGTAGAAAGTTTAATGAAATTCCCGGGTCATTAAAAATGATTTAATATGGAAAAAATAAATAGAATTGGAAAAATATTCAATAAAATTTATTACAAGATATTTATAGAAAATTTTAAAGAACATTTAGATTATAATTTTCCCACTGATTTTTTTAGATGGGATTTAATAGATTATTTGATAAAAAAAAATGTCTATTCTAATTACTTGGAAATTGGATGCGATAAAGATCAATTATTTTCAAAAGTAAATATAAAGAATAAAATTGGCGTTGATCCCTCAAATGGAGGAAATGTGAGAAAAACAAGTAATGAATTTTTTTTTGATAACAAGAAATTTTTTGATATAGTTTTTATTGATGGTCTTCACGAGTATGAACAGGTCAAAAAGGATATTATTAATTCTTTAAAATTTTTAAATCAAAATGGAGTAGTGCTTGTCCATGACTGTATGCCCGACTCTTTAGGAAAACAAGCTGTCCCTAGATACAAAATGCAATGGAACGGAGATGTTTGGAAAGCAATTGTTGATTTAAGACAAGACAAAAATTTAGAAATTTTCACTTGTTCAATCGATCAGGGTATTGGGATCATTAAAAAGAAAAAAAATACTTCAATACTAAATTTGAATAAACCAATAAAGAAACTAAAGTTTAAAGACTACTTCTATAATTATAAAGAATATATGAGAGTTATTTCTATAACAGAATTTAAAAATCTATTTTAATTTCTGGTCTATAAGATGATTTTTTTCCCAATAAAGCATTTATGTAACCAAGTGCTCTGTGTAAATAAATATTTTTTTTTTTTTTATTTTTGCAAATAGAGTAAAATAAATATTTTAAGATTGCTGATAGGAAAGTTGGAAATAATATAATTAATGCAGTAAAGTAACCTTTGTGTTTTTTATTGAAGTAAAATTTAGACCAAACCCAATGCCAGTTTCTTGATAATTCAATTTGATATGAATATTCTTTATTTACCGCTCCTCCACCGATGTGACTTACTCTAGCTTTTGATGCAATATAAATATTTTCATTAATATTGTTTAGCCTTGTACACAAATCATCATTTTCCAAATATAAAAAAATATTTTCATCAAATAATTTATATTTTTTGAATTTATTTAATTTAAGTAATTTTTTTAAATTAAGTAGCATAGCAAAACCATCAACACTTTTAACTTTGAATATTTTTGATTGATTGCTAATATATTCTTTTTTATCAAACAATTTATAATTCAAATTTTTATCTGATTTAACCAATGGCGCCATAACTGAAAAATTTTCTACTGTTTTTGATGCTGATAATAATTCATCTATAGTATTTTCATCAATAGTAACATCTGGATTTAGAATTAGAGCGTAGTCTGTTTTTACATTACTTAAACCTAAATTATTTCCAGCTCCCATACCAATGTTGCCTGAAGACAGAATACATATTATATTTTCATATTTTTTTTCAAGGCTTTCTTTAAATTTGTTGTTTCTTGAATTATCAACAACTACTATCTTTATTTCTTTTGGAATTGATTGAATACAATTATGAATAACGTCCTCACTCATAAAAGTAACAATCACAATGGTTAAATTTTGCCTAGATATTGTCATATGAGTTAGTTATATCAACTATACTAATAGTTTTTACTAATGTAAAAATAAATTAATCAATGAAAAAAATAATTGTTACAGGTGGACTCGGTTTTATAGGAAGTAATTTAATAGAACTATTAATCAAAAAAAAATTTTTTGTAATTAACGTTGATAAAAATTCTTATTCATCTAACTTTTACAACGTTAGAAACTATTCCAAGACAAAAAAATATAAATATATAAATTGTAATATTAAAGATAAAAAATTTAAAAAAGTTCTTTTTAAATATAAACCTATTTGTATATTTAATTTAGCTGCAGAAACGCATGTTGATAGATCTATTGACAATCCAGAAAACTTTATTCAAAGTAATTTCGTTGCTGTATTTAATCTATTAGAGTACTTTAAAGAGTACTCAAAAAAATTTAATTCAAGACTAGTTCATGTTTCTACAGACGAAGTTTATGGCGATATTCTCAAAGGTAGAACATCTGAGAAATACCCTTATAAACCAAGCTCACCGTACGCAGCAAGTAAAGCTGCTTCAGATCATCTTGTTTACTCTTATATTAGAACTTATAATTTAAAAGCAATTATAACAAATTGTTCAAATAATTTTGGTCCCAAACAACACCCTGAAAAATTAATACCAAAATTAATTTATAATATTTTAAGAAATAAACCTCTTCCAATTTACGGAAAAGGACTGAACTCAAGAGAATGGATATTTGTAAAGGACCATTGTGAGGCATTGTATAAAGTTTTTTTAAAAGGAAAAATTGGAAGTTTTTACAATATAGGTTCAAATAAAAATCTGACTAATTTAGAAGTAACTAAAAATTTATTAAATTATTCAAAAAAAAAAATTAAGTTAGGTAATAAGGTAAAAATTAAATTTGTTAAAGACAGACCCGGACATGATTTAAGGTACGCTTTAAATAGTAATAAAATCAAAAAAGAATTAAGTTGGGAACCTAAAACTAATTTTATGGCAGGTATTAAATTTACATTTGATTGGTATTATAAAAATAAAAATTACTATAAAAATCTTTCGATAAAAGATATTGTTAAAAGATTAGGAGTAAAGTGATAAAAAAGGGAATTATTTTAGCTGGTGGAATGGGAACAAGGATGAGCCCCTTAACCAAGGCTGTCAACAAACAGTTACTACCAATATATGATAAGCCCTTAATTTATTATCCGCTATCAATATTAATGTTAGCAAAAATAAAAAATATTTTGATCATTGTTAATAAAGGTCAATTAGAACAATATAAAAAATTACTACCTAATGGAGATAGGTTGGGAATTAAAATTAATTACTTGGAACAAGATAGACCTCGAGGTCTTCCGGATGCTTTTATACTTGGAAAAAATTTTATAAAAAATGACAAGGTTGCTATGATTTTAGGTGATAATTTTTTCTACGGACAATCATTAAGTAAGATGCTTTTGGATTGTGTAAAAATTAAAGATGGGGCAAAAGTAGTACTACACAAAGTTGTAAATCCAGAAAAATTTGGAATTGCTACAATACAAGGAAAGAAAATTTTATCTTTAAAAGAAAAACCGAAGAAAACCAAATCTAATCTAGCAATAACAGGACTATATTTTTTTGATAATAAAGTCAGTCAATATGCAAAATTACTCAAACCATCAAAAAGAAATGAATTAGAAATAGTAGATTTGTTAAATAAATATAGGAAAAAAAATAAACTATCTGCTGAGCTTATAGGTAGAGGTGGGGCTTGGCTTGATACCGGTTCAATTGAAGATTTTTATAAAACGAGTAATTTTGTTTCAGCAGTTGAAAATCAGCAAGGATTTAAGATTGCCTGCTTAGAGGAAATTTCCTTAAATAATAAATGGATTACAAAAAAAGAAGTTGTTAAGTCAATTAAATTTTATGGAAATTGTGAATATTCTTATTATTTAAAAAAAGTAATTTCATAACAATGATAGAAACAAAATTTAAAGACATATTTTTGGTAACAAATACCGTACATAAAGATAATAGAGGATATTTCAAAGAGTTAATAGTTGAAAAAAAAATAAAAAAAAGGTTTCCTTTTTTGGTAATGTCATTTTCAAAGAAAAATGTAATTAGAGGTCTGCATTTACAAGCAAAAAACTCTCAAGGTAAATTTGTAACTGTGATCAAAGGAAAAATCTTTGATGTTGCTGTTGACCTAAGAAAAAAATCCAAAACTTTTGGTAAATATTTTAATTCTACTTTAAGTGAGAAAAATTCTAAGTCTATTTATATACCACCTGGTTTTGCGCATGGTTTTCAAGCTTTGGAAAAAGAAAACTATATAATTTATAGTTGTACAAATTATAGAAATGCAAAAAGTGAGATATCAATAAGATTTGATGACAAAAATTTAAAAATAAAGTGGCCATTAAAAAAAAAAATTGTCTCATTAAAAGATAGAAATGCAATGTCATTAAATAGTTTTAAAAAGTATGAATTATAAAAAGACCAATACTTATAAATCATTCATGAAAAGTAAATACAGCTCAATAAAATGTGCAAATTACTTTCATATTTACGACGAGTTGTTTAAAAAATACAAAAATAAAAAAATCACTTTTGTTGAAATAGGTATTTTTTCTGGAGGATCTTTGTTTATGTGGAGAAATTATTTTGGAAAAAATGCTAGAATTATTGGTATTGATTTGAACCCTGTTTCGAAAAGGTTTGAGAAGTATGGTTTTGAAATTTTTATAGGAGATCAGAGTAGTGAACACTTTTGGAAAAATTTTTATAAAACAGTTGGGAAAGTAGATATAGTTCTTGATGATGGTGGTCATACAAACTTTCAACAAATTGTAACTATAAATCAGTCTATTCCAATGATTAAAAATGGTGGAAAAATGGTTGTAGAAGATGTCCATACAAGTTTCATAAAACAGAATTGGTACAACCCAAGTAAATTTTCATTTATCAATTATTCAAAGAAGATAATTGAAGACATTAATACCAGATTTCCAAATATTAAAAATTTTAATTTCTCACTTAAAAATTATATTTATAAAATTGAATTTTTTGAAAGTATTGTAAGTTTTGATATCAATAGAAAATTGTGTAAAAAAAATAAATTTGTAGAAAATCAAAAAAAATCGATTAAACCGATCGAATACAGAAATAATATAGATAAAAAAAGCTTTTTATTTAAATTAAAAAAATATTTAAAATTAAGGACTAATTTTACATATCCAATATTTTTAATTAATTCATTTAAATTAAAAAAATACTTTAAATAGTCAATATATGTTATTTGTACTTTTTAAAATGTTAAAAATAATTATATGCTTATAAATTTCGATAAAATTCAAAATTTGTCTGATGAATACATTAATAACAAGCCTTTTCCTCATATTGTGATTGATGATGTAATAGATCCAAATTTACTTAATGAGATTGAAGCAGAAATTAAAAGTATTGAAGATTGGGACGACAAGAAAAACTTCCATGGATCTATTAAAAAAAGAATTTTAAACTCATACGAAAAATTTCCAAATTTTACAAAAAAACTTATTAATTATTTAAATAATAAAAGAATGTTGGAAGTTTTAGAAAATTTAACAGGGGAAAAAGCTTTAATACCTGATCCGTATTTTTATGGAGGTGGTATTCATTCAACTACAAGAGGAGGTTATCTTAAAGTGCATGCGGATTTTAATTGGCACAAAAAATTAAAATTATTCAGAAGACTGAATTTATTATTATATTTATCAAAAGATTGGAAAGAAGAATACAAAGGTAATATTGAATTTTGGAAAGAGCCTTTTTCTAAAGCAGAAAAGTCAATTTTCCCAAAATTTGGCAGGTTGATAATATTTACAACAGATGATAACTCTTTTCACGGTCACCCTGACCCACTTCAATCTCCAGAAAGTATATGGAGAAATTCAATTGCGTTATATTACTATAGTAGCATTAAGCCAAAAAAAAATTTTTCTGGATACAGATTGGGTACGGATTATGTTCCTGTGAAAAATGATAATTTTCAAAGAGTTGGAAAATTAAGAAAAATCTGGGGGAATATTAAATATAGATTATTTCCTTCAAAATTTTAAATGGTAGCGGGAAGTGGGATCGAACCACTGACCTCGGGCTTATGAGTCCCGCGCTCTAACCAACTGAGCTACCCCGCCATAACTAATGAAGTCTTATAATATAAATCTTTATTGTTTCAATATACTTTTAATCAAGATTTATGGTTTAATAATAAAAAAAACGCTTATCAAACTGACTAAAATAACTAACACAAGTGAAACTATTATATTTTTTTTAAAAGTTTTTTTTTTATCTAATCTTACCCTGTTAAGTAAAATATTTACATCAGTAGTTTTAATTTGACTACTTAATTTATTTTCGTTTGGCGAACCATCTTTTGTTATATCTTTATACCCGCGTCGCATTTATAGAAGATTATTTAATCATTTAAAATTAAATAAAACAATCAATATTTATTTAATCAATATTAAATTTTTTTAAAATTACACTGTTTTAATGGCCTTTCTATTAACTGTGCCTTATATTTTTTTTTCTCAACCTCTATAAAAATATCATTACTCAACAATTCCTCAGTTGAATGATTATTGCTTATGTACCCAAAGGCTAAATTTTTTTTAAAATTAAAAGAGTAATTGCCTGAAGTTGTTCTTCCAATAATTTTATCTTTAAAATAAATAGGCTCATCATGAAGTAGCAATGGCGAGCCAGGTTTGTTGTCTTTAAGTGTAAGCATAATAAATCTTCTATCAATTTTTTTTCTTTTAATTTTCTTAAGCGCTTCTTTACCAATAAAATCAATTTTTTTTTTATTGCTGATAGTAAAATTAAGACCTGACTGATATTGATTTTCCTCTGGAGAAATATCATTTCCCCAATGCAAAAAACCACTTTCCATTCTCATAGTATCTAAAGCGTGCATTCCGCAATTAGAAAGATTAAATTTTTTGCCTTTATCAATTATTAATGCATAAATTTCTTTAGCTTCTGAAGTTTTTACATATAATTCGTAACCTAGTTCTCCGACATAAGATAGTCGCTGTGTCCAGATTTTTGAATTTTTGATTTGAATATTTTTAGCATGACTAAATTTAAAACTTTCATTTGAAAAATCATCTTTGCTTATTTCTTTCATTAAAGATCTACTCTTTGGACCAAAAATACCAAAAACACAATAATCGTCTGTCACATCTTCGATATCAACTTCATCCAATAAATGTTTTTTAATATGAAATTTGTCTCTTTCTCTTGTTGCAGCAGAACTAATGATTCTAAAATGATTTTTATTAACACAAACTACTGTCAAATCAGTTTCTATACCGCCATCTTCATTTAACATGTGAGTATAAGTGCATTTTCCAACTTCATTTTTAATATTTGCTGTACAAATTCTTTGTAAATTTTGGTGAGCATTATCTGACTTTATTTCAAATTTTGAAAATGGTGTTAAATCAAATAATCCAACATTATTTAGAGTGTTATTAGTTTCATATTCAACAGCTGGATACCAATTTTGATAGTTATAGCTGTATTCATAATCTGTTTTCTCACCATCAAGAGCAAACCACATTGGTCTTTCATATCCGGCTGATACCCCAAAACAAGCACCAAAACTTTTTAATAAATTGTGATGTGGTAAAATTTTTATATTTCTTGAAGTTTTGTGTTGTTTGTATGGCCAATGCATGCCGTACAAATCACCTAAAGACTCCGTAATCCTATCTTTAATGAAACCTATATCTGAATGAAATTTCTGAAATCGTTTAATATCGTAACTAAAAATGTCCTCATTAATATGGCCGTTCATTAACCATTCAGCAGTTACTTTACCAATACCCCCTCCACTTCCAATTCCAATGCTATTTAAACCACAGCTGACAAATAAATTTTTTACTTCAGGAACTTCACCTAATAATGAGTTAGTGTCAGGAGTAAAAGACTCTGGACCTGAAAAAAATTTTCTAATACCTATTTTTTCTAATACAGGAAATCTTTTCATTGATTTTTCCAAATAAGGTTCAAAGTGCTCAAAATTCTCAGGAAATTCTCCAAAAGAAAAATCTTCGGGTACTTTGTTTGTTTTATTAAATGCGGGTATAGATTTACCTTCAAAAATTCCAATTAATAATTTTCCAGCATCTTCTTTAAAATATACACTGCTATCAAAATCTCTTATTACTGGAAGAGTTGGTGAAAGGTTTTCTACTGGCTCTGTAATTACATAGAAATGTTCTGCTGGATAAAGGGGAATACTGACTCCAATCTTTTCACCAATTTGTCTTGACCACATTCCAGTTGCTAAAACAACATACTCACACTCAATATTTTGACCTTTTACTCTAACTCCACAAACCTTCCCATTTTTAATTAATACAGTTTCAACCGGGCATTGTTCATAAATTTTTGCTCCTCCTTTCCTTGCCCCTTTTGCAAGCATATGTGTGACGCCACTTGGATCAGCAGATCCATCTCCTGGCATTAAAACTCCGCCTTTTAAGTCATCAGTGCTCATTAAAGGGAATTTTTTTTTAATCTCTTCTTTGTTTAGTATTTTTAAATCGACATCATAGAGCTGAGCAGTTGTTGCTTGTCTTTTGAGTTCTTGCCAGCGACTGTCAGTCTGTGCAATCGAAAGTGCACCGTTAAGTCTTAATCCTGCAGAATGATCAACTTCTTTTTCTAAATTTTTATATAAGTCTAAAGTGTATTTTCTAATTTTAGTTACTGCCGCAGACGGACCCAATTGGCTAACTAATCCAGCTGCATGCCATGTAGTACCCGATGTGAGCTGGTCCCGCTCTAATAAAATTATATCTTTCCATCCAAACTTTGTTAAGTGGTAAGCCACTGAACATCCAATAACGCCACCTCCTATTATAACTACTTTTGCTGATGATGGTAATTTTTTGTTATTCATAAATTTAATGATAATAAGAAAGAAATATTATTTGTAAACAAAATGAAAAGTGTTCTTTTAACAGGTGGGGCTGGGTATATAGGAAGTAATGTTGCAAATTTTCTTTTAGATAAAGGTCTTAAAGTTACAATAATTGATAATTTAATTACTGGTAAAAAAATTTTAGTACCAAAAAAAGCTAAACTATTTATTTGTGATATTGCAAACCAAAAAAAAGTCACCAAAATTATAAAAATTAATAATTTTGATGCAGTGATGCATTTTGCCGGATTAGTTAAAGTTGATGAGTCAATAAAATATCCAAAAAAATATAATGATTTTAATTATAAAAAAGGCAAGATTTTTTTAAATACCTGCTTTAAAAATAATTTAAAAAATATAATATTTTCTTCAACAGCTTCTGTTTATGGAAATGCAAGACATAAAAAAGTTTATGAAAATAATAAACTAAAACCTTTAAATCCTTATGCGAAATCTAAATATAAACTTGAAAACTATTTAATAAAAAATTCAAAAAGTAATAATTTTAAATATATAATCCTAAGATATTTTAATGTTGCGGGAGCTGAAAAAAAATTAAGAACAGGCTTAATTTCAAAATCATCATCAAATCTAATTAAAGTAATCTGTGAGGTTGCTGTAGGAAAAAGAAAAAAATTAAAAATTAATGGCAATGATTACAATACAAAAGATGGAACACCGGTAAGAGATTTTATACACGTATCAGATCTTGCTGAAATACATTATTTGACTGCTAAATATTTGACTGAGAACAATAAATCTAAAATTTTTAATTGTGGTTATGGAAAAGGTTACTCTGTTTTAGAGGTTGTAAATAATATGAATTCAATAATTAAAAAAAAAATTCCAATTATAATTGGTAAAAGAAGAAACAAAGATATTGAAATATCAATTTCAAGCACAAAAAAATTTCATAAATATATTGAATGGAAGCCTAAGTTTAACAATTTAAAATATATCTTAAAAACTTCTTTTGATTGGGAAAAAAAATTAAAATATATTAAAAAAATATAAATTATTTTTATCGAATTTTTATGTTAAAATAAATTTATATCAATTCTAAATGATTAATTATAAGAAAAGTTGGTGAAATCAAAAATATATATAACAGGTTCTTCTGGTT
>CACBHL010000013.1 GCA_902539035.1 uncultured Pelagibacteraceae bacterium | reverse complement strand
TTTTTGCGATTGAGTTTTGTACTTTCATTGATTTAATTCCTCTTATTAACAATCTAACTCTAAATTTTCTCTTCAATCTAAATATGGGTGCATTTACTGGACCCAATACTTTTCCTTCAATTTTAGTTTCTATAAAATTTTTAAATCCTAAAGCCTCTGTTTCTAATTTATGCTCATTTTCGCCTGTAAGAATTAGTGAGATAAATCTTTGAAAAGGTGGAAGTTTATTTTTTTTTCTAATCTCTAACTCTCTTTCTAAAAAAATATCAGGATTTTTATTAGTAATATCATCAATCACTTTTGTGTCATGATTGTAAGTTTGAAAATAAACCATAGCTGGTTTTCCGGTTCTTCCCGCTCTTCCTGAAAGTTGGTGATAAAGTTGTAAATTCTTTTCAGCTCCTCTCAAATCGTGCCCTTGAGATGAAAGATCGATGTCGACAACTACAATACAATTTAAACTTGGAAAATGAAATCCTTTTGAAATTAATTGAGTTCCAACTAAAATATTAGTTTCATTTTTAATAATTTTATCCAACTTATCCATTGAGTCTTTTTTATTCATTGTATCACTTGAAAAGATTTCAATTTTCTTATCTGGAAATTTTCTTTTTACTTCATCTGATATTCTTTCAACACCAGGACCACTAAAAATAAATTCACAATTTCCCTCTTTTGAACAGTCTCTTTTTAAATGAGATTTATATCCACAGTAATGACAAAGCAAATTACCTTTATTTTTATGATAAACTAAATTTATACTACAGTTTGGGCATGAAAAACTTGTGTAACATTTATTGCATAATACATGTGGTGAAAACCCGCGTCTGTTTAAAAAAAATAAAACTTGATCCTTTTTTTCTAAATGAGAATTTACCTTTTTAATAATTTCATTTGATAACCACGATTGTTTTTCCAACTTAGAATTATTTAAATTTATAATTTCATAATTAGGGAAAGAAGCATTTTGATATCTCTGGTTTAATCTAGATAAACCATATTTTCCTTTTTTTATATTTTCATATGTCTCTACAGATGGAACTGCAGTTATAAGATTTATTGGAATATTTTCAAATGATGCTCTGGCTATTGCCATGTCTCTCGCGTTGTAGGTTATCCCCTCATCTTGCTTAAATGATTGATCGTGTTCTTCATCAACAATAATTATTCCAAGTTTTTTAAATGGTAAAAATAAAGACGATCTTGCTCCAATTATAACTTGAATTTTTCCATTAGAAATTCCATTCCATATTATTTCTTTTTTCTTTTTTGATATTCCCGAATGCCAGACAGCTGGATTAAAACCAAAATATTCAACAAATTTTTGCTCAAATTGGCCCGTTAATCCTATCTCTGGTAACAATATTAAGCCTTGAAAGCCCTTCTTTATTATTGATTTTAATGCCTCAAAATAAACAAAAGTTTTTCCAGAGCCAGTTGTTCCTTGTAATACGTGTACTCTAAATTTATTTTTTAAAATGATCATTTCCTTCAGAGATTTCTTTTGGTCCTCAGAGAGTTTTATTGAATTATTTTTTATATTGCTTTCAAAAACTTGAAAATTATTTTTTATATTGTCTTCAATTGCATTGTTGCTCAATAGCATCAATTTTAAAGCCATGCCCTTTGGAATAATATTGTATTCTGAAAACCAATTTAAAAAGTTTATAGTTGTTTTTTTTAGTGGTTTAACATTTAATTTCTTAAAAACTTTTTTTAATTTAAATTTTTTTTGTTCATTTTCTTCTAATTTATCCCATACCACTCCAGTAAGTTTATTTTTACCAAAGGGTACTGATACGTATTCACCAATTTTTAAATCTAAATTACTTTCATATGTGAATGGATAATTAAATATATTTGGTAACAGAATCGGATATTTCATATTTTATAATATGAAAAAAAATTAAGAGTGTATTGCTCTTTTATCTACTGATAAAGCTGCCTCTTTTACTGCCTCTGAAAAAGTTGGGTGAGCATGACATGTACGTGCTATATCCTCTGAACTAGCTCCAAATTCCATAGCAACGCCAATTTCAGCAATCAACTCACCAGCATGAGGGCCTATTATATGAGCACCCAACACTTTATCTGTTTTTTCATCAGCTAAAATCTTTACAAATCCTTCTGCATCATCAATAGCTTTAGCTCTTGAATTAGCCATAAATGAAAATTTTCCAACTTTATATTTCATTTTAGAATCTTTTAATTGTTCCTCAGTTTTACCAATCGATGCAACTTCTGGAGTGGTATATACAACACCTGGAATAGTATCATAATTGACATGCCCTGATTGTCCTGCAATATTTTCAGCAACAGCAATACCTTCATCTTCAGCTTTATGAGCAAGCATGGGTCCTGATATTACATCACCAATTGCATATATATTCTCTAAATTTGTTTTAAATGATTTATCAGTTTTAATTCTTTTTCTATCATCCAGTTCAACTCCAACAGTTTCTAAATTTAAGCCCTCAGTATTTGCCTTCCTACCAACAGAAATCAAAACTACATCACAATCTAAATCATTTTTATTTCCTTCTTTATCTACAGTGGATACTGTTACTCCAGATTTATTTTTTTTAATTTTTTCAACTTTATTTTGCATATTAAACTTTATGCCTTGTTTCTTTAGAATTTTCATAAATTCTGAGGATATTTCTTTATCCATACCTGGTGTGATGTGATCTAAAAACTCTACCACCTGTACTTCAGAACCCAGTCTTGACCACACCGATCCCATTTCTAATCCAATATAACCACCACCTACAACAACCATTTTATTTGGAACTTTTTCTAGCTTTAATGCACCAGTTGAAGAAACTATTTTTTGCTCATCGATTTCAATTCCTGGTAAAGAAGTGGCTACAGATCCTGTTGCTATTACAGTTTTTTCAGATTGTATAATGGTCTCTTTATTTTCATTATCTTTAATTGAAATTTCGTTTTGAGATTTGAAACTACCATAACCTTTGAAATAAGTTACTTTGTTTTTCTTAAATAAAAATTCAACCCCTTTTGTAAGAACAGTTACAGCTTTATCTTTACTTTTCATCATTTTATCTAGGTTTAACCTAACATCTCCTACTTCTATTCCTTTATTAGCCAAACCTTTAACTTTGTGAAATTCCTCAGATAAATTTAACAAACTCTTTGAGGGTATACACCCAACATTTAAACAAGTCCCTCCTAAAGAGCCTCTAGCCTCTATGCATGCAGTTTTTAATCCTAGTTGGGAAAGCCTAATCGCACAAACATATCCTCCAGGTCCACCACCAATAACTACTGCTTGAAATTTTTCTGACATCTAAATATCCAAAAACAACCTTCTTGGCTCCTCTAAATTTTCTTTTATCATTTTAAGAAATGACACTGACTCTTTGCCATCAATAATTCTATGATCATACGACAATGCTAAATACATTATTGGTCTTATTTTAATTTCTCCATCGACAACTGCTGGCCTCTCAACAATATTGTGCATACCTAAAACCCCTGATTGTGGAAGATTTAATATAGGTGTTGAAAGCATAGATCCATAAACTCCACCATTACTTATTGTGAATGTTCCTCCTTGAAGATCCTCGATTACTAACTTTCCGTCTTTTGCTTTTTCAGAAATTTCTTTAATATTTTTTTCAATATCAGCAAAAGATAACTCATCTGCATTTCTCAAAACTGGCACAACTAAACCTTTATCAGTTCCAACCGCAAAACTAATATTATAATAATTTTTATAAACTATTTCATCACCATCAATTTCTGCATTCACTGCTGGAAAATTCTTTAGGGCAACAACACATGCTTTCACAAAAAACGACATAAAGCCAAGTTTAATATTATATCTAGATTGAAAATCTTCCTGATTTTCTTTTCTCATTTCCATAATATTTGTCATGTCAACTTCATTGAAAGTTGTTAATAAGGCTGCATTTTCTTGAGCTTGCTTTAGTCTCTTAGCAATAGTTTGTCTAAGTCTGGTCATCTTAATTCTTTCTTCTTCACCATATTGAATTTTTCTCTCTGAAGGTTTTGGGTTTGCTCCCATCATACTTATTAAGTCACCTTTTAGAACTCGTCCATCTTTTCCTGAGCCTTGAACAGTAGCTAAGTCTATATTGTTTTCAGTAACAATTTTTCGAACAGCAGGTGACAATGTTTGGTTGTAACTGTTATTAATAACTGGTGCTGCATCTTCAACTTCATCAGTTAATACTAAAGGTTTTTCACTTTGCTCCTCTGCTTTAGGGGTCTCCTCAAAAACTTTTGGTTCTTTTTTAATTGGGTCTAATTTAATCACATTATTTTCAGTAGATTTGGTATCTTCTTTTTTAACCTCTTCATTCTTTTTAGGACTAGGTTTAACGCCACTACCATTTTCAGAAACAGAACCCAATAAAGCTCCCACTTCAACTACTGATCCATCTTTAGAATTTATTTCAGTTAATACTCCTGTTATTGGAGAGGGGACTTCTAAATTTACTTTATCTGTTTCAAGTTCAACTATTGGTTCGTCGGCATGAACAGAATCTCCGGCATTTTTTAACCATTTGGCCACTGTTGCTTCGGTTATACTCTCACCAAGTGCAGGAACTACAATTTTTTCACTCATTACAATTTATTCAAAAACCTTATTTATTATTTCTTGTTGTTGAGAATTGTGCCTTTTGGCATATCCGGTTGCTGGACTTGCATCTGGGCTTCTTCCTATATAAGAAATTTTGTTATTATTAGCCTTTAAACTATCTAATGTCCATTGGATATAATCTCTAACGGAAAACCAGGCACCCATATTTTTAGGCTCTTCTTGGCACCAGAAAAAACTTGCATTTTTTGCATATGGTTTTAGCTCATTTGCAAGAGCTTTTGCAGGAAAAGGATATAGTTGTTCCACTCTAAAAATTATCACGTCATTTTTTTTAATTTTTTCTCTAGCGTCCAAAAGATCAAAATATATTTTTCCAGAACATAAAATTACTTTTTTTATCTTTGAACTTTCTTTCAGCTTAATAAAACCATCTGCTTTTGGATCAATTGCATGATCCCATAATATTCGATGAAACGTATTTTCTTTATTAAAATCGTTTAAATTTGAAACACAGAATTTATTTCTTAATAAAGATTTTGGTGTCATAATTATTAATGGCTTTCTAAAATCTCTATGCATTTGTCTTCTTAAAGCATGGAAATAATTAGCAGGAGTAGTACAGTTTAATACTTGCATATTATCATTTGAGCACAGTTGTAAAAATCTTTCTAATCTTGCAGAGGAATGTTCCGGCCCTTGTCCTTCATAAGCATGGGGCAATAACATCACTAATCCTGAAGCTCTATTCCACTTTCTTTCGCCTGATGCAATAAATTGATCAATTACAACTTGTGCACCATTAGCAAAATCTCCAAATTGGGCTTCCCACAAAGTTAACGTATTAGGCTCAACTAAACTATAGCCATATTCGAATCCCAGAACAGCAAGTTCAGATAAAAAACTATCAACTACTTCAAATTTTTTTTGTTTGCTTGAAATATTGTTCAACGGAATATATCTAGAATTATCAGTCTGATCTCTTAAAACTGAATGTCTTTGACTAAATGTTCCTCTGCCAGAGTCTTGACCAACTAGCCTAACTGGATAACCTTCTTCAAGTAAGGAACCAAAAGCTAGTGCCTCTGCAGTAGACCAATCAATATCAAAACCTGCGTCTACTGAATTTTTTCTAATATTCAAAATTTTAGAAATAGTTTTATGAATATTAATTTCGGTAGGTATAGTATTTATTCTGTCTGAAATTTCTTTTAATTTGTTTTCATCAAAACCTGTCAAACCTCTTTTATCTTTACCTTTCTCAGGTTTGTATCTAGACCATGACCCCTCAAACCATTCTATTTTAGGCTTGTAATCTTTTGCACTTTTATATTGTTCATCCAATAAATCTTTAAATCCTTTTACATTTTGATCTAAAAGAGTTTGGGTAATTGAATTTTCGTTAACTAATTTGCTTCCATAAATCTTATAAACACTTGGATGTGATCTAATTTTTTTATACATTAATGGCTGAGTAAATGAAGGTTCGTCCCCTTCGTTGTGTCCAAATCTTCTGTAACAAATTAGGTCGACTACAACATCTCTATTAAACTTCAGTCTAAATTCAGTAGCAATTCTAGTCGCATAAACAACTGCTTCTGGATCATCTCCGTTTACGTGAAGAATTGGAGCTTCAACCATTTTTGCTACATCAGATGGGTATGGTGATGACCTGGCAAATCTTGGACTAGTAGTAAAGCCAATTTGATTATTTACTATAATATGAATAGTACCGCCTGTATTATGGCCAGGAAGTCCTGACATAGCAAAACATTCTGCTACCACTCCTTGGCCAGCAAAAGCAGCATCTCCATGAATAAGAATAGGTATAACTTTATTTCTTTCTTTATCTTTATGAAAAAACTGCTTTGCTCTTGTTTGTCCTAAGACTACTGGATTAACAGCTTCTAAATGAGAAGGATTATCTGTTAAACTTACGTGAACAGAATTTCCATCAAACTGCCTATCTGAAGATGCACCAAGATGGTATTTTACATCTCCTGCACTTTCCTCAGTGTCTGAGCTTACTTCCCCTGCAAATTCATTAAATATTCTTTTATAGGATTTTTGTAACACATTTGCTAAAACATTAAGTCTACCTCTATGGGACATTCCAATTTTAACTTCTTTAATTTGATTTTGTCCGCCAATTTTAATTATTTGCTCAAGTGCTGGTATTAAACTTTCACCTCCATCAAGGCCAAATCTTTTTGTACCTACATATTTAGTTGCTAAAAATTTTTCAAAACCTTCTGCTTGCACAAGTTTATTTAGTATTGCCTCTTTACCATTCTTGGTAAAGTTTAAAGCATTTTGATCTTGCTCTATTCTGTCTCTAAACCATTTTCTCTCAACTGGATTTGAAACATGCATAAACTCATAACCAATATTTCCACAATATGTTTTTTTTAAAAATTTTAGTATTTCTTTAATATTTGCATATTTTTTATTAATTACTCCATTTAAGAAAATTTTCTTTTCATAATTCTGTTTTTTAAAACCATAAAATTCAGGATGTAATTCATCAAGATACTCAGATTCTCTCATTTCTAGTGGATCTAAATTTGCTAATAAATGTCCTCTCAATCTATAAGCACGTATTAAGGCAACAGCACTTATTGAATCTTTGTTAGAGTCTGCAAGTAATTGAAAATTAAATTTTTCTGATGAATCTATTTTTTCATTATTTACTTTATTGTTGTCCTCTACCTCTATTTTTTTTTGTAATTCGTCAATATCTATTTTTACTTTTGAAGGTCCCCAAGATGGTCCATTAATTTCTGAAGCAATAACTTTTAACTCCTCACCTATTCCCTCAAAATAATTTACCCAGCTCTCAGGTAATTCTGGATCCTTGTTGATAAATTTAAGATACATTTGTTCAATAAATGCACTATTAGACTTATTTAAGAATGAAGTTTTTTCAAATTCAAGATTTTTTGATGAAGACATCTTTTTTGCTCAATATATCCTTCTAATAGTATTTTTCAATTAGACAGTTTATTAAACAATGTTTTTCCAATAATTGATGGTGATTCTGCAACTGTAATCCCACATTCTTGCATCTTTTTTATTTTATCTTTTGCTCCACCTTTGCCTCCAGAAATAATAGCTCCTGCATGACCCATTCTTCGACCTGGCGGAGCTGTAATTCCTGCTATAAATCCAACTATAGGTTTTTTAATTTTGTGATTTTTGACAAATTCTGAAGCCTCCTCCTCTGCTGTACCACCTATTTCTCCAATCATTAAAATCGACTCTGTCTCATCATCATTTAAAAATAAATCTAAACAATCTATAAAATTTGTACCGTTGATTGGATCTCCTCCAATACCAATACAAGTTGACTGACCCAGTCCATTTTCAGTAGTTTGTGCTACTGCCTCATAAGTTAATGTTCCTGATCTAGAAACGATACCAACCGATCCTCTCTTATGAATATTTCCAGGCATTATTCCAATTTTACATTCATCAGGTGTAATTATTCCTGGGCAGTTTGGCCCTATAAGACGACTATTTGAGCTAGCCAAACTTTGTTTTACTTTAAGCATATCCTGAACTGGGATGCCTTCTGTTATACAAACTATAAGATCTATTGATGCATCAATTGCTTCAATGATTGCAGCAGCTGCAAATTTTGCTGGAACATAGATCATAGTAGCGTCTGCACCTACCTCATTTTTTGCCTCTAATACTGTATTGAAAACTGGTCTTTCTAAATGTTTTTGTCCTCCTTTTTTTGGAGTTACTCCACCTACAAGATTTGTCCCATACTTTATTGCTTGTTCAGAGTGGAATGTGCCATGAGATCCTGTGAAGCCCTGACAAATAACTTTTGTATTTTTATTTACTAATACTGACATTTATTTTATCGCCTCAACAATTTTTTTAGCAGCATCATCTAAATTTTCTGCTGATATTAACTTCAAACCGGAATTATCGAGTATTTCTTTGCCTTGCTTAAAATTTGTACCTGCAAGTCTAACAACTAAAGGAACACTAATGTTTATCTCCTTAGCAGCGTCTACTACCCCTTGTGCAAGCACATCACACCTCATAATTCCCCCAAAAATATTAATTAAAATACCTTTAACATTTTTATCAGAAAGAATAATTTTTAAAGCTGCTGAAACTTTTTCTTTTGATGCACCACCTCCCACATCTAAAAAATTGGCAGGCTCCTTTCCATATAATTTTATTATATCCATTGTAGCCATTGCTAATCCAGCTCCATTGACCATACAGCCTATGCTTCCATCTAATTTTATATAAGAGAGGTCATGTTTGCTTGCCTCAATTTCTGTTGAGTCTTCCTCATTAAGATCTCTAAGCTCAACAATTTCAGGATGTCTGAACAAAGCATTTGAGTCAAAGTTTACCTTTGCATCTAAACAAACTATTTTTTCTTCTTTGGTCAAAATCAAAGGATTGACCTCAACCATATTAGCGTCAGTATTTATAAACATTTTATAAATTGATTTGATTAAATTTACAGCTTGATTTTTTGCATCATTATTTAAATTAAAAATTTTTATAATTTTTTCACAATCAGTATTTGAAATTTCCTCATTAATATCAACTTTTGTAGTTAAAATTTTTTCTGGTGTTTTACTCGCTACTTCTTCAATATCCATGCCTCCTTGATCACTTGATATGAAAGCAATTTTTGAACTAGCCCTATCCACAAGACACGATAAATAAAATTCTTTTTCTATGTTTGAGGACTCTTCTACATATAATCTTTTAACTTCTCTTCCGTCTGGGCCTGTTTGGTGAGTAATAAGTGTTTTACCAAGCAACTCTTTAGCTGCTAATTCTAGCTCATCAATTGTATTTAAAATTTTTACACCTCCAGCTTTTCCTCTTCCACCAGCATGTATTTGTGCTTTGAGAACGTATTTTTCAGTTTTAAGTGATTTTACTTTCTCAAGCAGTTCCGCAACATTTAAAGCAAATACTCCTTCTGGGACTAATGCACCATATTTTTTTAAGATTTGTTTGGCTTGATGCTCGTGTATATTCATTTTTATTTGGAAAGATCAGGATCTATTTTTGATGCAGCTTCCCAAAGAGCTTTTACTGCATCTATTGAATGCATAAACTCTTTTTTCTCATTATCATTTAAACTGACTTCCTCAATTTTTTCAACACCGCTTTTTCCAATGATAACAGGTACTCCAGCATAAACATTATTTACACTGTACTCTCCATTTAATTGGACCGCACATGGTAATAATTTTTTTTGATCATTTAAATATGCTTCAGCCATTTGAACACCTGATGCTGCAGGAGCATAGAACGCGGAACCTTTCTCTAAAAACTTAACTATCTCAGCTCCCCCATCTCTTGTTCGTTGATTTATCTCCTCAAGTCTTTCTTGAGATATTTTTCCATCTTTAACTAAATCAAGTAAAGGTCGGCCAGAGACTTTTGTAAATCTTGGCATAGGGACCATTGTATCACCATGTCCACCCATCACCATCGCCTCAATCTCTTTGACTGGTACGTTTAATTCTAGAGATAAAAATAATTTAAATCTAGAACTATCCAATATACCTGCCATACCCACGACTTTATTAGCTGGTAAACTAGAAAATTTTTGAAATGCCATAACCATTACGTCTAATGGATTAGTAATACATATAACAAAAGCATTTGGGGCGTTTTGTTTAACTCCTTCAGCAACTTGTTTAATAATTTTTAAATTTATTCCAAGTAAGTCGTCTCTACTCATTCCTGGTTTCCTAGGAACACCTGCAGTAATAATTATTACATCTGAGCCCTTAATTTCTTTGTAATCATCAGTTCCTGAGAATTTTACATTAAAACCATCGACAGATGATGATTGAGCTATATCTAAAGCTTTTCCTTTTGCAATACCACTCGCTACATCAAATAACACTACTTCGTTTACTAATTCTTTTGTACAAATTAAGTGAGCGAGTGTTCCACCGATTTGGCCTGCGCCAATTAAAGATATTTTTGTCATTATTTTCCTTTTATTTCATTGTTGGCATTACAAATTCCGCATTTGAACGGATACCGGATGGCCACCTAGATGTTACTGTTTTAAGTTTTGTATAAAATTTTATTCCTTCCATACCGTGCATTGCACTGTCTCCAAATAAAGATCTTTTCCAGCCTCCAAAACTATGAAAGGCCATAGGAACTGGTATAGGAACATTAATACCAACCATTCCTACTTGTATTTTGCTGGCGAACGTTCTTCCAGCATCTCCATCTCTAGTATAAATACTTACTCCATTTCCATACTCATGGTCGTTAATTAATTTTGCAGCCTCTTCAAAAGTTTTAACTCTAACAACTGACAATACTGGACCAAATATTTCCTCTTTGTATATTCTCATATTTTTATCAACATGATCAAATAAACATCCTCCAATATAAAATCCATTCTCATAACCCTGAAGTTTAAGATCTCTTCCATCAACAACTAGTTTAGCACCCTCTTTAACACCTAAGTCTACATATCCTTTAACTTTTTCTAGGTGTTCTTTTGTCACTAAAGGACCCATTTCAGATGCTTTATCCATCCCAGGGCCAACTTTTAAAGCTTCAGCTTTTTTAGATAATCTTGAAACAAGCTCATCACCAATATCACCAACAGCAACTGCAACTGATTGGGCCATACATCTTTCACCTGCAGAACCATAAGCTGCACCCATTAAACCATTAACTGCTCCATCTAAATCACAATCTGGCATTACCACCAAATGATTTTTAGCACCTCCTAGTGCTTGAACTCTCTTTTCATTTTTAGCTGAGTTTTCATAAATATATTTTGCAATTGGAGTTGAGCCTACAAAACTTACTGCTTTTACATCTGGGTTATCCAATATTGCATCTACAGATTCTTTGTCACCATTCACTACATTAAACACGCCCTCTGGAAGACCTGCTTCTGTAAGCAATTGAGCTAACATAATAGAACAAGAAGGATCTTTTTCAGATGGCTTTAAAATAAAAGTATTTCCACAAGCGATTGCTATTGGAAACATCCACATTGGAACCATAGCAGGAAAATTAAATGGAGTAATTCCTGCAACAACTCCTAAAGGCTGTCTCATTGACCAACTGTCAACATTTGTTCCAACATTTTCAGAAAATTCACCCTTTAATAAATGAGGTATTCCACAAGCAAATTCAACAACCTCAAGTCCTCTTGTTAAAGAGCCTCTGGCATCCTCAAAAACTTTTCCATGTTCAGAAACAATTAGTTTTGTCAATTCATCAGAATTTTTTTCAATTAGTTCTTTAAATTTAAACATTACTCTCGCTCTTTGAAGAGCAGGCTTTAGAGACCATGTTTCAAATGCTTTTTTAGCAATTTCAACTGCTTGATCTAAATCTGATTTTGAAGCTAACTTAACTTCAGACTCTTGCTCACCTGTAGCAGGATTAAAAACTTTACTTTTTCTATCAGAAGAACCTGAAAATAATTTTCCGCCAACAAAGTGTTCAATTAACCTCATGAGTAGGATCTTTTAAAACAAAAAAACTTATTAGTCTATTTAAACATTAGCTGTAGCTAACATTTTCTTGATTTCAGCAATTGCTTTTGCTGGATTTAGCCCTTTAGGACAAGCACTAGTACAATTTAGAATAGTATGACATCTATAAAGTTTTAGTTCATCGGCAACTTTTTTCAATCGTGCTTTTCTTTCGTCATCTCGGCTATCAACTATCCACCTGTAAGCTTGTAAAAGCACTGCTGGTCCTAAATATTTATCACCATTCCACCAATAACTTGGGCACGAAGTCGAACAGCATGCACACATAATACATTCATAAGCGCCATCTAATTTTGCTCTATCCTCTTTAGATTGAAAAATTTCTGTTGTTTCTTTAGAAGAGTTATTTTTCAACCAAGGTTCAATAGACTCATACTGTTTATAAAGACCATCCAAGTCACCTATTAAGTCTTTCTTCACTTTTAAATGAGGCAAAGGATAAATATCGATGTCGCCATCAATTTCAGCATGAGGTTTTGTACAAGCAAGACCATTTTTACCACCCATGTTCATTGCACATGAACCACAAACACCATGAGCACAAGACCTTCTGTATGCCAAAGTTGGATCTATTTCATTTTTAATTTTGTTTAAAATATCTAAAACTTTTGAAGGGCAATTATCCATGTCAACTTCATAGGTATCAATTCTTGGGTTTTCCTCTGTGGATGGATCCCATCTATATACATTGACTTTACGAATGTTTTTTGAACCAGTTTTATCTTCAAAGTATTTCCCTTTATTTACCTTAGAATTTTGAGGTAAACTTATCTGAACCATTTAATAAACTCTTTCTTGTGGAGGAAAGTACTGAACGTCGTTAGTTAAAGTAGAATTATGAACTGGTCTGTATGTTATCTTAGAGTTCTTTCCATCCCACCAAGCAAGAGTATGTTGCATAAATTTTTGATCATCTCTCTTTGGAAAATCTTCTCTAGCATGAGCTCCTCTACTTTCTTTTCTGTGATATGCTGAGTCTACTGTAGTTACAGCTTGTCTAATTAAATTATCTAATTCTAAAGTTTCAACTAGATCAGTGTTAAAAACTAATGATCTGTCTTTTACTGAAATTGAATCCATACTATCATAAGTTCTTCTAATTTCATTAACCCCTTCTTTTAAATTCTTTTCAGTTCTAAAAACTGCACATTTTGATTGCATAGTTTTTTGCATTGCAAGTCTTAATTCTGCAGTACTATTTTCTCCTTGGGCATTTCTAAGTCTATCAAATCTATCTAAACATTTTTGAGTTTCATTCTCCGGAATCTCCTCATGTGGAGTTCCTGGTTTTATTAACTCAGCCGCCCTTTTAGCTGCTGCTCTACCAAAAACAACAAGATCAATTAGGGAATTGGAGCCAAGTCTATTTGCTCCGTGGACTGATACACATGCTGCCTCTCCAATTGCCATCAAGCCTGGTACTGTTTTCTGTGATCCATTAACTGTTAAAACCTCAGCTTTATAATTAGTCGGAATTCCACCCATATTATAATGTACAGTAGGAACAACTGGTATTGGCTCCTTAGTTACATCTACATTTGCAAATAATCTTGCTGCCTCAGTAATACCTGGCAACCTATCCTCAATTACACTTTTATCTAAGTGACTTAAATGTAAATGAACGTGATCTTGTTCTTTTCCTACACCTCTACCTTCATTAATTTCTATAGACATTGATCTGCTAACCACATCTCTTGATGCTAGATCTTTCGCATTTGGAGCATATCTTTCCATGAATCTTTCACCCTTAGAATTTACTAAGTATCCACCTTCACCTCTTACACCTTCTGAAATCAAAGTACCATGACCGTATATTCCTGTTGGATGAAATTGAACAAATTCCATATCTTGTAAAGGCAAACCTGCTCTCAACACCATTGCATTTCCGTCTCCAGTACAAGTATGTGCAGATGTTGCGGAATAATATACTTTACCATATCCGCCTGTTGCAATAATTACTGTATGTGCTCTAAACCTATGGATGGTTCCATCATTTAAATTCCAAGCTATTAATCCTTTGCATTCACCGTCTTTCATTAATAAATCTAATGCAAAATACTCTATAAAAAATTCTGTATTATGTTTAAGGGCCTGTCCATAAAGAGTGTGTAAAATTGCATGTCCTGTTCTATCTGCTGCCGCACAAGTTCTTTGAACAATTCCATTTCCGTAATTTTTTGTCATTCCACCAAATGGTCTTTGATATATTTTTCCCTCTTCAGTTCTGCTAAAAGGGACTCCATATTTCTCTAACTCTAAAACAGCCTTTGGTGCTTCTTTGCATAAATATTCAATACTATCCTGGTCCCCAAGCCAATCGGCACCTTTTACAGTATCGTACATGTGCCATCTCCAGTCATCCTCACCCATATTTCCTAAAGCAGCTGAGATACCACCTTGGGCAGCTGACGTATGACTTCTAGTAGGAAAAACTTTTGAAATACAAGCAGTTTTTAAACCTGCTTCACTCAATCCAACTGCAGCTCTTAGGCCCGATCCTCCTGCTCCAAGAACAACTACGTCATATTCATGATCTACAATATTATAAGCACTCATTATTTAAGATTAAATATAGTTATTATTGTTAAAAATGAAATGCTTATAGCAGAAATATATAGCAGTCTGTTTGCGACATTTTTGGTTTTTTCATTACTAATATAGTCCTCAAAAACCTCACTTATAGTTAAAGAAGAGAAAAAAAATGCAAAAATAATAAATAGACTGAATAATAACTTATTTAATTTACTAGTAAAAAAATTCAACACCTCTGAATATGTCTGATCATAAATAGATACAAAATTTATTATAAACCACAGCATAAGTGGGATTAGAATTGCTGAAGATATCTTTATAAAAATCCACTTTTTTGTTGAGCCGTTCATATTAAAAAAAAAATTTACCAATTAAATATATTGCAACAGTTAAAATAAAAGAGCCAATGATAACTAATAGACCAGTAAATTTTGTTGTTTGTAACTCAAATCCATAACCCATATCCATAATAAGATGTCTTATCTCACTTAATATTTGAAAACTAAATGACCAAACAATACCTAAAGTAATAAATTTACCAAAAATAGAACTTAAAAAAAAATTTATCATATTGTAGTTGCTTTCACCCAAAATTAGTAATGAGGACCATAAGCAAATAAAAGAAATAGCAATGATATTAATAATTCCGGTTATACGGTGGGAAATAGATACTAAAGACGAAATATGCCATCTATAAATTTGTATATGTGGTGATAAAGGTTTTTTATTTTCCATAAAAATCATTTGTAATCAAACTTTCAGCAATTTGTACTGCGTTCAATGCCGCTCCTTTAACTAAATTATCTGATACGATCCACAAATTTATTGTATTTTCTTGAGACTCATCCAATCTTATTCTTGAAATAAAAGTTTCAAATTTATCCTCTGCCTCAACTGGTGTTATATAGCCCCCGTCCTGATGTTCATCAATAACCTTGCACCCAGGGGATGTAGATAAAACCTTTCTTATTTCATCCAAATCGCATTTTTTATTAAATTCAACATTTGCACTAATACAGTGAGAAACAAGAACAGGTATTCTCACACAAGTAGAGGTTACTTTAATTTTTTTATCTAAAATTTTTTTTATTTCATCAGTGGTTTTTTGTTCTTCTTTTGTGTAACCATTTTCTAAAAAAGTATCAATATGAGGAATTGCATTAAAAGCAATTTGCTTAGTGAAATTTTTTGACTCTATTTTTTTATTTTTAAAATAATCCTCTGTTTGAGATAATAATTCATCCATAGCCGATTTGCCTGCTCCAGATACTGACTGATATGTAGATGCAACTATACGATTTATATTATACAAGTCGTGCAATGGTTTTAAAGCTACTACAACTGGAATTACTGAACAATTAGCATTAGCAATAATATTTTTATTTTTTACATCAGATAATTTTTTTGAATTAACTTCAGGAACAATTAATGGAATATCAGGGTCTTTTCTAAAATATTTTGAATTATCGATTACAATAGTTTTTTCAGCAGCAACATGAGCCCATTTTTCAGCTACCCCACTTCCTGCTGCAAAAAAAGCAATTTTAACAGAGGAAAAATCAAATTTTTCAAGATCAGTAACTGTGTGTTCTTTTCCCTTATAGTTAATTTTTTTTCCTTCACTATTTTTTGATGCTAATAAAAAAAGATTTTCAATATTTATTTGTTTCTTCTCTAGAATTTCTATTATTTTTCTACCAACATTTCCTGTTGCACCTACAATTGCTATATTCATAAAACCAAATGACTTTTAATTTTAGACGAGGGGTAAATCACAAACAGTACCCACATATGTTTTTTCATTTATCTCTATATTAAACTGATTTTTTGTATTCCAGTAGGGTTTATTAATCATTGCAATTCCAACAACTCTATTAAATGTGGGGGAATATGTGGCTGATCTAACATATCCAACTATTTCTTTGTTATCGTCAAATAAAGTTTTTTCACAATACATATCAATTTTATTGTGCTCAATTTTTACACCCATGAGTTTTCTAGTTATTCCTTGGTCTTTTATCTTTTTAAGTTTTTCTTTACCTAGAAAATCAATATCGCTGTCTAAATGAATAAATTTATCAAAATTTGCTTCAAATGGATTATCCCTGTTGTCAAAATCATTTCCATAAGACAACAGATTGCCTTCTATTCTCTCAATTAAGTTCGGGCAACCTGGCTTTACATTAAATTCTTTTCCAGCCTCAAATAAATAATCGTATAAATTCTGTCCCGCGATGTCATTGTCAACATAGATTTCAAATCCACCTTGTTTGGACCATCCAGATCTTGCAATAAAATATTTGTGACCTTTTAATTCAAAGTAATCAAAATTAAAAAATTTTAATTTTCTAATCTCATCACCAAATAATTTTGACATCAAGTCATCTGACATAGGCCCTTGAACGGCCAAGATGTTTACATTTGGTTCATTTATTTCAACTTCAAATTTATTTCCAGCTGCAAGTCCTTTTGCAAAAAATATTACATCTGCATCAGCTATAGACAACCACCATTTATCCTCTGCAAGTTTATTTATTATTGGGTCGTTAACTAAAAGTCCATCGTTATCAATTAATGGAGCGTAATAACATTTTCCAACTTTTGATTTAGATAAATCTCTACAAGTCATTAATTGAACTAATTTAGATGAATCTTTTCCAGAGATTTCAACTTGTCTCTCTGCTGCAACATCCCAAACTTGAACATATTTTTTTAAGTGATGATAGTCGCTTTCTAAAGATTTAAATGACGCTGGAAGTAACATATGATTATAAACTGTGTAGCTGCTCACACCATGAGCTTCTATTCTGTCAGTATAAGGTGTACTTCGTAATCTTCTTGATTTTGCTATAGAAAAGTTTTTCATTTTTTTAAAAATTCTAGGACCTTTTCTCTCATTTCAAATGCTTTTTCAATCATAATCATATGACCACATCCTTCAAAGATATGGGTAGATGAATTTTTTACCAGATTTGAAAATTTTTTTCCTACTTCTATGTTAACCATCTTATCAAGTGCACCAAATATAAACATACTTGGACAATTTATTGACACGGCAGCCTCTTTACCTTTTGAGTAATTGTTACAAGCAATAAGATCAACAGCCAATATTTCACTTATATCTCTTGGCGATTGAATGATCCTTTCAATTGGATTGCCACCGATAAATTTTTTTGACCCCTCATACCCCCACTTCATCATCAATTTAACAGCATCTGAGTCTCCATTTTTTGCTAATTCAATTAAATCTGGATGAACTGGCATTTTATAAGAACCACCAACAAAAATTAATTTTTTTATTCTAGTTGGGTATTTATGAGCAAATTCTAAAATTTCTAAACATCCCTGAGAGTGTCCAATTAAAACTAGATCATTTAAATTTAACTGAATAAATGCTTTTTCTAACCAATCTGTGATTTTTTCTATAGTATTAATACAGGGACCATCGGAATTTCCATGTCCAGGTAAATCTATTGATAAAACATTAAAATTTTGATTTGAAAAAAATTGCTCCGTTAAAGACCAAATAATATGTGACATCCCACTCCCATGCAAAAATACAATAGTTTGTTTTTTTGGATCAATACCTTGACCTGCATCTGATGCATGGACATTTTTGTTTTCTACTTGGAAAATCAAATAATTACCTAGAATTGTTTTCTTAGTTCAAACTTCTGAATTTTTCCTGTAGAGGTTTTTGGTAGCTCACAGAAAATCACTTTTTTTGGTACTTTAAATCCTGCTAAAGTTTCTTTACAAAAATCAATTAATTCTTTTTCACTTGCTGGTTTATCTTTTACCATTTCTATAAAAGCACATGGAACTTCGCCCCATTTCTCGTCAGGTTTTGCAACTACAGCTGCAATAGAAACTGACGGATGTTTAGAAAGAGTATTTTCAATTTCAATGGAAGAAATATTTTCTCCTCCAGAAATAATTATATCTTTAGATCTATCTTGTATTTTTACATATCCATCAGGATGCATCACAGCTAAATCACCAGTGTGAAACCAGCCACCCTTCATAGCCTTATCTGTGGCATCTTTATCTTTAAAGTATCCCTTCATTACTACATTACCTCTAATCATAATTTCACCAATAGTTTTACCATCCTTTGGAATTTCTTTCATGGTTTCAGGATCTAAAATTGTTACACCTTCTGTATTTGGGTATCTTACGCCCTGCCTTGCTTTAATTTCATTTTGTTTATCCTCATCAAAGTCATTCCACTCATCATTCCAAGCACATTGGGTAACATGTCCATATGTTTCTGTAAGTCCATAAACGTGCATTACCTCAAAACCTAGAGCTTTCATTTTTTTAAATATTATACTAGGAGGAGGCGCTCCAGCAGTTAAAACATAAACTTTATTTTTTAATTTTTTTCTGTCAGTTTCTGGGGCACCAGTAATCATGTTTAAAACAATAGGTGCTCCACCGAAATGCGTTACATCGTATTTATCAATTAATTCAAATATTTTTTTAATATCAATATTTCTCAAACAAATAGTCCTTCCATTCAACATCGGGATCGTCCAAGGGTAACACCAACCATTACAATGAAACATCGGTACAATTGTTAAGAAATTTAGTTGGTTAGGCATATTCCATGCAACAGAACTTCCTGTAGACATTAAATAAGCACCTCTGTGGTGATACACTACACCTTTTGGATTTCCAGTTGTGCCTGAAGTATAACTTAAAGAAATAGACTGCCACTCATCGTCGGGCATTTGCCAGTCATAATTTTCATCCCCAGTATTTAAAAAATTTTCATATTCATGCTCACCAATTTTTTCACACTTTGATTGGTCGGCATATTTGTCATTTATATCAATAATTGTAATTTTTTTATCTAAAGTTTTTAGAGCTTTTTTAACTTCTATATGCAACTGTCTATCAACGACTAAAACTTTTGCATCACTATGATTTAAAATATATGCAATCGTGTTTGCATCTAATCTAATATTAATTGTATTCAAAACTGCTCCTGTCATAGGAACAGAGTAGTGCGCTTCAAATATTTCAGGTGTATTAAATGCTAAGAATGAAACAGTGTCACCCTTTTTAATACCAATTTTAGACAATGCGCTGGCAAATTTTACTACTCTTTTGTAAACTTCACTCCAAGTATAATTTCTGTCTTCATATACTATCGCCTCATAGTTTGGATAAATTTCTGTTGCTCTTTTTAAAAATGTTAAAGGAGTTAACGGAACATGATTAGCTTGGTTTTTGTCCAAATTAGTATCATAATGACTCATTGCTAAATAAAATTAAATTTCATTATATTTGAGCTTCCAGAAATTGCAGATTTATAATGATACTCTGCTCTTGGCAATACTTTTTCAAAATAAAATTTAGCTGTATTGATTTTATCAGAGTAAAAGTCTTTATTTTTCTCATAGTCATTAAAACTAACTTCTAAAACTTTTATCCAAGAATACGCAATTGAAACATATCCAAGTGTTCTTAAATAATCATTCGCTGCTGCACTTACATCATCTTTTTCAATTTTACTTTGATCACTTATCCAGCCTGTAAACTTGGATAAAATATCTAGGTAATGATTTAATTCTCTTGAAAAAGTTTCAACTTTTCCTTTTTTACTTTCGCACTCAGACTTAACCATATCTAAAAATCTAGCAATTATGTTGCCATTTTTATTCGATAATTTTCTAAAAACTAAATCAGCTGCCTGAACCGAGTTTGTTCCCTCATAAATAGGGGTAATACGATTATCTCGATATAATTGCTCAATTCCTTGATCTTTTGTATACCCGTACCCACCGTGTATTTGCATTGCATCATTTGTTATTTCCATAGCTAAATCTGTAAATAATGATTTTACTACTGGTGTCATTAATGAAACATAATCGGATGCTTCTTGTTTTATTTTTTCGTCAGGGTGATAGAGGCTAACTTCAGTTTGTTGAGATAACCAAAAACATAATGCTCTTTCTCCCTCAATTATTGATTTCATATTTAGTAAAGATTTTCTTATATCTGCATGTTCAATTATAAAATCTGCACCATTAGTTGACTTGGTATTATTTGTTTTTCCTTGTTTTCTCTCTTTTGCATACGCAAGTGAGTTCTGATAAGCAATTTCGGATAGGCCTAAACCTTGTATCCCAACTACTATTCTCTCTAAATTCATCATTGTGAACATCGCACTTAAACCTTTATCTTTAGCTCCAATCATATAACCAGTTGCATCATCAAAATTTAAAACACAGGTAGCCGAACCCTTTATACCCATTTTACTTTCAATAGATCCTGTTGATACCCCATTTCTTGGGCCAATAGTTCCATCCTCGTTAACTATAAACTTAGGGACTAAAAATAAACTTATGCCTTTAGTTCCAGCTGGAGAGTCTGTAGCTCTAGCAATTACCAAATGAATTATATTTTCTGTCAAATCTTGATCACCAGAAGTGATGAATATTTTCTGACCACTTAATTTATATGTTCCATCAGTTTGTTTTTCAGCTTTAGTCTTTAGAAGTCCTAAATCAGTTCCACAGACTGGCTCAGTTAAACACATCGTGCCACTCCATTTACCCTCAACCATTTTTGGTAAATATTTGTTCTTTATTTCATCTGTAGCATGATGATTAATACAATTATAAGCCCCAATACTTAATTCACTATAAAGTTTAAATGACAAGCTTGCAGATGATAACATTTCATCAAAAAAAGCACTTACGGTTTTAGGCATCCCTTGACCGCCATATTTTGGATCACATGATAATGATGTCCATCCATCTTCAATATATTTCTGGTATGCTTCTTTATAACCGGGAGGTGTTCTAACAACACCGTTTTCCAATACTGCAGGATTTTCATCACCTATTTTTGCAAGTGGTAATATTAAATTTTGGTTTATCTTTGCTGCCTCTTCTAGAATATCTTTGACCAAATCAGAATTTACTTCATTATACTTTTCTAGTTCATTATAATTTTTGTTGTCTCTTAGCTTATCATAAAGAAACATCATATCTTTTACTGGAGCTGTATAACTTGGCATTATTAAAGTTTAGAATAAATATAGATTTATTGCAATTTTGAAATTATCGCATCACCCATCGCTGAGGTTGATGCCTCTTTCATTCCGTCCGAAAGAATGTCTTTGGTTCTTAATCCATCATTTAATACCTGCTGTACTGCTTTTTCTAATGCATCAGCTTCATTATCTAAATCCAAAGAATATCTTAAAGCCATAGCGAAGCTTAATATTGAAGCAATTGGATTTGCTATCGATTTACCAGCAATATCAGGCGCTGAACCATGAATAGGTTCATACATTGCTCTCATTTCTCCATCTTTATTTTTTGCACCTAAAGATGCTGAAGGTAATAGACCTAAAGAGCCTGTTAGCATTGAAGCTTGATCTGAAAGCATATCACCAAATAAATTATCCGTTACAATTACGTCAAATTGCTTAGGATTTCTTAATAATTGCATTGCACAATTATCTGCAAGCATGTGACTTAATTCTACATCTTTAAACTCTTTATCATGGATCTCCTGCACCTCCTCTTTCCACAACTGTCCTGCCTCCATTACATTTGATTTTTCACAAGAAGTTACTTTATTTGATCTTTTTCTTGCGAGGTCAAATGCAATACGCGCAACTCTTACTATTTCACTTGTTGTATAGGTGTGTGTATTAATTCCTTTTCTTTCTCCATTTTCAATTGGTTTAATTCCTCTTGGTTCTCCAAAATATATTCCACCTGTTAGCTCCCTAACAATCATAATATCTAGTCCTGACACTACTTCTGGTTTTAAAGTTGAAGCACTTACTAGTTGTTCAAAGCAAATTGCTGGACGTAAATTAGCAAAGAGCTTTAATTCTTTTCTTAATTTTAATAATGCTCTTTCAGGTTTTTTTGAAAATTCAACTTCATCCCACTTAGGTCCACCTACTGCACCTAACATAACAACTTCACTCTCTAAAGCTTTATAAAATACTTCATCAGTAATTGGTGTACCATGTTTGTCATAAGAACAACCTCCAGCAAGATCTTCATCTATTTCAAAATCAAGGGATTTCTTATCATTAAACCAGTTAATAATTTTTCTAACTTCGCCTATTACCTCTGGGCCAATACCATCACCGGGTAATAAAAGAATTTTTCTTTTCTTAACCTTAATCATTAAAAATCCAAGGCTTTTGAGACTTTAAATTATTTTCAAAACTTTCAATTTTATTTGATTTATTAAGAGATAAGGCTATTTCATCTAATCCCTCAAGTAAGCATTTTTTTTTAAATGGATCTACTTTAAAGGTAACCTCATTGTTTCCATAAAGAACTTTTTCCTCAACTAGATCAATAGAAATTTCTTCTTTTCTATTTGCGTATTCAGATAATTCTTTAATTTTTTCTTCATCAAGAGTCACTGGTAAAATTCCGTTCTTGAAACAATTATTATGAAAAATATCTGCAAAACTTGAGCTTATAACACAAGTAATTCCAAAATCTAATAAAGCCCAAGGTGCGTGCTCTCGGGAAGAACCGCAGCCAAAATTTTTGCCTGCTATCAATATTTTAGAATTATTGTATGGATCTTTATTTAATACAAAATCACTTACCGCTAAACCCTGATCATCATATCGCATCTCAAAAAATAAATTTTTTCCAAGTCCTGTTCTTTTGATAGTTTTTAAAAATTGCTTAGGAATAATCATGTCAGTGTCAACGTTGGCTGTTGATAGGTATGCAGGAATACTCTTTAATTTACTAAATTTTTGCATTAGTCTTGAAACTTTCTCACGTCTTCAAGATTACCAGAGATTGCTGCTGCTGCAGCCATTCCAGG
This sequence comes from uncultured Pelagibacteraceae bacterium, assembly GCA_902539035.1. Taxonomy (GTDB): domain Bacteria; phylum Pseudomonadota; class Alphaproteobacteria; order Pelagibacterales; family Pelagibacteraceae; genus Pelagibacter. The sequence continues at coordinate 2,584 of CACBHL010000013.1, read as the reverse complement.
ACTTACTAGATGTGTTCTGCCACCTCTTCCTTGTCTACCCTCAAAATTTCTATTTGATGTAGAGGCACATCTCTCCTCTGGCTTAAGTTTATCAGCATTCATCGCTAAACACATTGAACAACCAGGTTCTCTCCAATCAAATCCTGATTGGATAAAAATTTTATCTAATCCTTCTTGCTCTGCCTGTTCTTTTACAAGTCCTGACCCTGGAACTACCATCGCCTCAACATGTGAAGAAATTTTTTTATCTTTTAAAATTTTAGCAGCTTCTCTTAAATCTTCAATTCTTCCATTTGTGCAACTTCCTATAAAAACTTTATCTATCTTGATATCTGTGGCAGCCATATCAGGCTTTAAACCCATGTATTTCAAAGACCTCTCTATAGAATTTTTTTTGTCTTCATCTGTCTCGTTTTTAGGATTTGGAACTTTTTGTTCAATTGTAATAACATCTTCTGGTGAAGTTCCCCATGTTATCATTGGTGATATTTCATTCCCATTTATGTTTATCTCTTTATCAAAAACTGCATTATCGTCAGATTTTAATTGTTTCCATTCTTCTAATGCCTTATCCCAACTTTCACCTTTAGGTGACATAGGTTTACCTTTTAAATATTCAAAAATTTTTTCATCTGGGGCTATTAAGCCTGCTCTTGCACCAGCTTCTATTGTCATATTACAAATAGTCATTCTTTGTTCGACTGTAAGTGATTTAATTACATCGCCTGCATATTCTAAGACATAACCTGTGCCACCCGCTGTACCTATTTTTCCAATGATTTGTAAAATTACATCTTTAGAAGTAACTCCTAGTGGTAGCTCACCGTTAACATTAATTCTAAAATTTTTTCCTTTTTTCTGAACTAATGTTTGAGTTGCTAAGACATGTTCAACTTCTGAAGTTCCTATTCCAAATGCTAAAGCGCCAAATGCACCGTGGGTTGCTGTATGGCTATCTCCACAAACTATTACTGTTCCTGGCTGAGTAAAACCTTGTTCTGGTCCAATTATATGAACTATACCTTGTCTTTTATCATCCATTCCAAAAAGTTGAATGCCAAACTCCTTACAATTAGCTGCTAAAGTATCAACTTGAATTTTCGACTCTTGATCAGAAATACCTTTTGATCTATCTGTAGTTGGCACGTTATGATCAGCAACAGCTAATGTTAAATTAGGGTGTCTTACTTTTCTACTAGAATTTCTCAATCCTTCAAATGCTTGTGGGCTTGTAACTTCGTGGACGAGATGTCGACCTACAAAAATTAAAGAAGTTCCATCGTCTTGTTGATCAACTAAATGATCATTCCATAATTTATCGTAAAGGGTTTTAGCCATTTAAAAAATTATTTTTTTTCTGAAATATTTTTTGATTTCGTTTCTTCTTTTTTCTCTTTTACTTCTGGAGCTGCTTCTGGAGCTGCTTCTGGAGCTGCTTCTGGAGCTGCTTCTGTTTTATGAGTTTCTTTCTCTGTAACTTCAACTACTGGAGCCAAATTTTCTGCAGTAACCGTTTCTGGTTTAACATCAATATCAATACCAATTTTTTTTCTAATTTTTTCTGCAATCCTTGCAGATTTACCTGTTCTATCTCTAAGATAGTATAATTTCGCTCTTCTTACTTTACCTGATCTTATTACTTTAATTGAATCAATTAATGTTCCATATAATGGAAAAGTTCTTTCAACTCCTTCTCCGAAGGAAATCTTTCTTACTGTAAAAGAAGAGTTTAAATCTCTACTTTTTTTTGCAATACAAACACCTTCAAAATATTGAATTCTGTCTTTTTTACCTTCAGTAATTCTTACACCAACCTTAACAACATCACCTGGATAAAAAAATGGAATTTTTTTCTCAGAAAGAATTTTTTTTACGTTATGTTGGTTTATTTCTTCAATAGTTTTCATGTTAGCAATAATCAAGTTAGTTCTTCTTATATTTTTCCCACAAATCTGGTCTTCGGTCGCGTGTTATAGCCTCAGATTGAGATAAACGCCAGTCTTTAATTTTACTATGATCACCTGATAATAGTACATCTGGTACTGATTTTTCCTCCCAAATTTGAGGTTTTGTATACTGCGGATACTCTAATAGACCATTTTCAAAAGTTTCTTCGATCTTAGAATTATCATTTCCTAATACCCCTGGTAATAGCCTGAGTACACTATCAATAACAACATATGCAGCTGTTTCGCCTCCAGACAAAACATAATCTCCTATACTTACTTCTTCTATATTTCTTGTAGATAATACTCTCTCGTCAACGCCTTCAAAATGACCACAAATAAGTGATAAGGATTTTGCAGTTGCCAATTTTTTCGCATAACTTTGATCAAATTTTTTTCCTTTTGGAGACAAATATAAAATTTTTTCACCTTCAATTCTGTTCTGATCTAATGATTTAGCAAGAACATCTGCCTTTAGTAACATTCCTGATCCACCACCATAAGGTGTGTCATCTACAGTTTTATGTTTATCTTTAGCTGCATCTCTTATGTTAACAACCTTTAAATCCCATAACTTTTTAGACATAGCTTTTCCATATAATCCTTTTGATAGAGGACCAGGAAAAACTTCTGGATAA
>CACBHL010000012.1 GCA_902539035.1 uncultured Pelagibacteraceae bacterium | reverse complement strand
TTAGGGTTATTACCATTTACAGGCATTGGCATTAATTCATTTTCTCCCAATATTCTCGCAACTCTAGTCGTTGGTTTAGCTCCTTGGCCAAGCCAATATTTAATTCTTTCAGCTTCAAGACCTACTCTTTCTTTTTTATCTTTGGGTAAAAGAGGATTAAAAAATCCAACCTTCTCAATAAATCTTCCGTCTCTCGCAAAACGACTATCAGCTACAACGACTTTATATACTGGACGTTTCTTTGTTCCTCCTCTTGATAATCTAAGTTTTAACATATTTTCTCCTTTTATTATTTTAATTGGTTAAATAGCTCTGGCGGTATTCCTTTATCAGACATACCCTTCATATTTCCTTTAGACATCTTTTTCATCATTTCAGACATCATTTTAAATTGTTTTAATAATTTATTGATAGTGGCTGGATTGGTACCAGAGCCATTAGCAATTCTTTTTTTTCTAGAACCATCAATAATTTTTGGGTTCTCCCTTTCTTTTTTTGTCATAGACAAAATAATAGCTTCGTTTGTAGTAATAATACTTTCATCAATCCCAGCTGAGTCCATTTGAGATTTAATTTTTGAAACTCCAGGCATAAATGACATTATTCCTTCAATGCCTCCCATTTTTTTCATTTGTCTAAGTTGAGCTAAATAATCTTGCATTGAAAACTGACCTTTTTTTAAATTTTCTTCAGCTTTTTTTATATTTTCATCACCAAGATCTTGAGCAGCTTTTTCAACAAGAGAAACTATGTCTCCCATTCCAAGAATTCTGTTAGCTATTCTATCAGGATGAAATGCTTCAAGATTATCAATTTTTTCTCCTATTCCTAAAAATTTAATAGGGACATTTGAAATATATTTCATACTGACAGCAGCACCACCTCTTGCATCACCATCAGCTCTGGTTAAAATAATTCCTGATAGATTGACTGTGTTTTTAAATTCCTTTGCAACTGATGCTGCAACTTGGCCTGTTAAAGAGTCTGCTACTAGGAATGTTTCTGTTGGATTAATTACGCCTTCAATTTGTTTAATCTCACTCATCATCTGTAAGTCAATTTGAGTTCTTCCAGCAGTATCGAAAAGAATTATTTCAGCACCATTCAAATTAGCAGCACCAATTGCTCTTCTACAAATATCTGCTGGTTGCTGCCCTTCAACAATTGGTAAGGTTAAAATATTATTCTGTTCCCCTAAAGATCTAAGTTGCTCTTGTGCTGCTGGTCTATAAATGTCTAAACTCACCATCATTACTTTTTTCTTTTTATTGCTCTCTAAATATTTGGCAAGTTTTGCTGTTGTTGTCGTTTTACCTGAGCCCTGAAGTCCTACCAACATCATTGGGACAGGTGGTACCGCATTAAGATTTATATCGCTATTAGACTCTCCCAACAAACTTACAAGTTCGTCGTATACAATTTTGACAACCATATCCCCTGGTGAAGTTGATCTAATAATCTCTTGGCCTAGAGCTTTTGGCTTAACTTTTTCAATGAAATCTTTAGCAACCTCTAAAGATACATCAGCTTCTAAAAGAGCTTGTCTAATTCCTCTTAAACCTTCATCAACTTGAGCTTCATCAAGTGAAGGTGATTTTTTTAAAGAAGAAAAGATTTCTTCAAATTTATTTGTTAAATTTTCAAACATATTTTTACACAGCAGTAATCGCACTAGTGGGCGAAGCCTCGCTGACTAGTGTCGATCTCTTTGTTTCCAAAGACACCACAAATTTAATGTTTTTGTGGAAACGGCAACAACCTATAATAGAGGTTCAAAAAGTCAATAAATAAGTTAAATATCTATATATGGATATCAAAGCGTTTAAAATGGATGGTTTAGGTAATGATTTTGTTATTATAGATAACAGGCAAAAAATTACTAATTTAAGCAAAGAGCAAATTATTAAAATTTGCGATAGAGAATTTATAGGTTGTGATCAGTTAATATTAATAACTAAAAATGATAATTCTGATGCATCTCTAGAATTTTATAATTCTGATGGTGGAACTTCTGGAGCATGTGGAAATGGAACAAGATGTGTTGCAGATTTGTTATCTAAAGAAAATAATAAATCATTAGTTACTTTAACTACACAATCTGGTGATTTAAAATCTGAGATATTAGGAGAAAAACTAGTCTCTACAGAAATTGGTAAAGGTAGAACAGAGTGGAATGAAATTCCACTTTCTGAAGAATTGGATACCAATAACCTCAATATAAAAATAACTGATCTAAATAATAATAATCATACTGGAGGTACAGCAGTAAATGTTGGTAACCCTCATATCATTTTTTTTGTTGAGAATAATGAAAATTTTGAAATAAGAAAAATTGGACCACAAATTGAACACCATCCCTTATTTCCAGAAAAATGTAATGTCACTTTAGCAACAGTTATTAATAAAGAACTAATTAAAGTTAAAGTGTGGGAAAGAGGAGCAGGTCTTACTAAGGCTTGTGGTACGGCAGCTTGTGCTACTGCTTTTGCTGCATTGAGAAATGGACTTTCAGGTAATAAAGTAGATATCGAGTTTTCTACTGGTAAGTTATCAATATTTATTGATGAAAATAACAGTATTCACATGAAAGGACCCGTTTCTGATATTAAAAAAATTAACATAAAAATTTAATGGGAATTTTTGATAAATTTAAATCTGGTTTTAAGAAAAGTGCGTCAGCATTTAGTTCTGGTTTAAAAAATATTGTCATTAAAAAAGAAATAGATGACAAAACTTTAGATATGATTGAAGATTATTTGATTCAATCAGATGTTGGTATTGCTGCTGCATCAGAAATTAGAGAAATTGTTTCCAAAACTAAAATTGACCCAAACAAAGATGCATCAGATGAAATAAATATTATTTTAAAAAATTATATAATCGAATTGATGAAACCTTTAGAAAATTTTGAATTTTTTAAAAAAAAAGAAAAACTTAACGCAATACTTATTTCTGGTGTTAATGGAGTTGGCAAAACAACTACAATAGGAAAAATTAGTAAAATATTTAAAGGCAATGGAAACAAAGTAATGCTTGCTGCATCAGATACATTTAGAGCAGCAGCTATTGAGCAATTAGAAAATTGGTCGAAAAAAGTAGATGTTTCAATCACTAAATCATCACAAGGATCTGATCCAGCTTCAGTGGCATATAAAGCAATAGAAGAAGCGGTAAATAATCAATTTGATCAAGTTTTGATAGACACTGCTGGAAGATTACAAAACAAAAAAAATTTAATGGAGGAATACAAAAAAATTGCTAACGTGACAAAAAAAATAGACTCTGAAGCTCCTCACGATGTAGTTTTAGTTTTAGACGCAACCTCTGGACAAAATGTAATCAACCAAGTTGAAGAATTTAATAAAATAATACCTATTACTGGACTAATAATGACAAAATTAGATGGGACAGCGAAAGGTGGCATTCTTCTAGCAGTTGCTAAAAAATATAAGTTACCGATTATTGCTCTTGGTTTAGGGGAAAAGGAAGATGATCTCCAGATTTTTGAAGCAGAAAAGTTTGCCGAAGCTTTTACACAAATTAATTAATTAAAGTGCTTGAGATTAAAGGTTTGTAAAAACTGCATTTATAATTATCCTTAAAATCATAATGATCGCAACCTTTTGCAATTGAAGAAATAATAAAATCAAACTTTCCATTAACCGGATAAATTTCTAATTTCTTCTCTATAATATCAAATTTAAAGTTTGCTCTTAAGCTTTTAACAGCACTAATCATTACAAGTGTTTTGTTATCTTTTAATAAATAATAAGCAAAATCATCTGGGAAAACTGGAAAATCATATTCTTGTAAAAAATATTTAGCTTTTCTTGGAAACCATTCATGAGATATTAATGGTGAAGAACTTTTTGTTTCGTAATTGTAAATATAAAGATCTTTAGGATAGTCATTTATATAATTACTATCTTCTCCTTTTGCCAAAATAGCCTTTTCACGCGTTTTAAAGTATAAAGCAAAGTTTTCATTGTGAGAATTCATTTGGTCTATATGAAATAAATTATCAACAGAAGATAAATTTTCGTTAGCAGAACTGAAGGTTTGAATTGAGAATAGTAATAGAATAATTAAATACAGTTTTTTCATACTCAACTATTAAAAAATATTTTGAATTTTATTTGTTTAGAATGTGGCCTAATTTAAACTTTTTAAAAAGTCCTTCAGTGCTGATACTAATTTAGAGTCATATTCCATCATGTGATCATCATACTCTGTAAAATATGAATATTTAGGATTATTTGCTAAATCAAATATTTTTTTTCCCATCCAGAAAGGAACTATTTGATCAGCTTTACCATGCATGACCAAAACTGGAATATTAATATTTTTAATTTTTTCTTGATTTTTGTATTTGTCCTTTAAAAGAAGTCCTACAGGTATATAAGGATAAAAATTCTTTGCAGCTTCTACCATGGAGGTAAAAGGTGTCTCTAAGATTAATCCAGCAAAATTTTTATTTTGAGCAATCTCTGTTGCTATCCCAGTGCCAAGAGATTCCCCATAAATAATTATATCTTTTTCAGTCACGCCCTTTTTTTTAAGCCATTCAATTGCACTAATTCCATCAGTATAAAGATTGTTTTCTGAGGGTTTTCCCTCATTGCCACTAAAACCCCTCCAGGCGATGATTAAAAAATTTACATTTAAATCTTCAAAATGATTTAATTTGTATATTCTATTTTCTAATTTTCCTGCATTTCCGTGAAAGTAAATTATAGTTTTATAGTTCTCTAAATTTTTATTATAAAACCAGCCTAAAAGATTAATGTCATCACTTGTCTTAATATTAACCTTTTCTATTTCTACTTCTAACTTATCACCAAAATAATTGTTTTCATCTGGGTGGTACATGAGATTTCGCTGAAATAAAAAAAGTAAAATTAATATTGAAAGATAAATAGCTATAATACCAATTATAATTTCCAAGAAAAAATTCCTACGTTTTAGTTTCATAGTTTTTTTTTGCCAGGTAAACACCCAAGAACACCAAAGCTGTACCTACATAATGAAATGATTCAAGTTTTTCATCAAATATAAAATATCCATAAATTGCCCCATAAATTGTAAAAACATAAAGTGTAAATCCAGTTAATGATGCACCAAGACTTTTTTGAGCTTGGGTATATAAGGTAAATGCAATTATACCGGGAGAAATGGCTGCAAATAATACCCACATATAAAATTGTTCATTAAAAGTAGTTCTAGCCACTAAAAGCTCCTCAATAATATAAAAAGGTAATAAACTGAGTGCACCAAAAAGAGATACCAATGTAAATCTCTGAAAAATTGATAATTCAGACTTCCAGTAAAAAAGATAGATTGAATATAATGCCCATCCTATGGCTGCAGCAAGCATCCATAGGTCACCAATAGTAAAGTTTAAATTTATTAATAAGTTTAGGTCTCCCTTAATAATAATTGCAAAAACTCCAATTAAACAAGAAATCAATCCAATTATTTTAAGATAATTTATTTTTTCTTGAAAAAAAATTGCAGAAATTAAAATTATAAAAATAGGTGATGAGGTATAAATAATAGCCATATTGGTGACTGTTGTTGTTGCTCCAGCTAGAAATGGAAAAGCACCACATACCCCACATCCCATAGCACCTAAGAAAAATAATTTTTTATATTCTTTTTTGATTATCAAATAATTTTTTTTTAAAGATATATAAGTAAAAGGTAAAAGGATTATAAAAACAAAAGTCCATCTCCAAAATGCTAAAGAAATTGGAGGAACAAATTCAATACCACCTCTAGCAACTATTAAATTAGAGGACATAAAAATTGGTTGTATAAAAAGCAATGAAAAAGCTAAAAAATTTTTATTCTGTTTAGACAATTTAATACTTAAAAATTATTTTTTATCGAAGAAAGCTTCGTAGACCATCATGAAAATTGCTATAGCCATTAAAATATAAACGGGGAGAACATCAAAAAAACCAATCATAGTTGATCTTGTTAACGTGGTTGCAAGACCAATTAAAAATGCAGCAGCAAGCAAAGTTCCAAGAAATGTTGTAAATTTACTCATCTTATTTATTACATTCTTTTTCTAACCAATTAGCAACACCTAAAAACCTGTGATCATCGTATTTCGCACCTATTAGTTGTACCCCTAAAGGCATATTTCCTTCCCCTTGAAGTAAAGGTAAAGAAATACAAGGAGTTCCCAAATACGACCAGACTTTATTAAATTCAGCAGTTCCTGTACTTTTTAAACCTTTGGGTGCTACACCTGGACTAGATGGAGACAAAACTCCATGATAATCCTCGAAAACTTCTTGATAAGACTCATAACTTCTTTTCATAAAGTCTATTGCTTCTGCATAATCTTTCGCTGAATGCTTGTTCCCTTTTGCTATCGCGTCTTGCATATACTTTGACAATTTTTTTTTATATTTTTTATAATAAAGAGCAAAGTTATTTGCTAAATCAGTTTCGTGAATTATTTGATGGTACTTATGAATATCTTTAAAATATGAAGGTGTATCAAATACTTCGATATTTTTTTTAAAAGATTTTATAAAATACTCAAAAGCTTCTTTTGATTTTTTATCTATAATTTTCCAATGATCAGTTTTGTAAAAAATGAACTTTGGATCAAACAATGGTCCCTTTTTTGTTTCATCCAGCATGTTTTCGGTTGAATAGTGAACTGTAGCACTATCATAATTATCTTTTTTAATAAGAACTTTTGCAAGTAGCGCAACATCCTCTACAGATCTTCCAAAGATACCAATATGGTCTAGCTTATCAGAAGTTTTAAGAACTCCATTTCTGGAAATTAATCCATAAGAGGGTTTATAACCCACAACTCCACAGTAAGATGCTGGTCTTATGACAGATCCACCAGTTTGAGATCCAATTGATAAAGGTGCCATAAAAGAAGCTACTGATGCAGCAGATCCACTAGATGAACCTCCTGGCGTTCTTGTATGGTCATGTGGATTAGTAGTTTTAGGTGGACCAAGAAAAGCAAGCTCAGAAGTTGCTGTTTTTCCCATCACAATTGCACCAGCTGACAAAAGTAAATCTACTATTTCTGCATTTTGAGAAAAAGATTTTCCTTTTCTAATGACAGTTCCACATTCAGTTGGCATGTCTACTGTACCAATTATATCTTTTATAGCTATTGGGATTCCATGTAAAGGCCCCAGAGGTTTGCCTGATCTTCTATGCTCATCTGACTCAGCTGCTTTTTCAAGTAAAAGTTTTTTATCAAAATGAGCCCAAGCCTTCACATCCTTTTCAAACTTTTTAATTCTTTCCAAATATGCTTCGCAAATCTCAACTGACGTTAATTGAGCATCTTTGATCTTTGAGGCAAGCTCCTCAACTTTAAACGAAAATATGTCTGACATTTTTTTATTGTGCAAATAACGTTTCTGGTAACCATAATGCTATTGCAGGAAACATGTACATTAGAAACATTGCAAAAATAACAATCCCTAAGAATGGCATTATTCCACTAAAAATTTGTAGAAGTTCAACATTTGTTTTTTGAACTCCTTTCAAGTAATAGGCGGACATCGCCATGGGTGGAGTTAGGAATGATGTTTGCAAGTTTAAAGCAATCAACATTGCAAAGAAATACGGATTAACTCCAAAAATTTCTAGTAAAGGTAAAAATATAGGTACAAAAATAATTAAAATCTCTGTCCACTCTAACGGCCATCCTAAAAGAAATATTATGATTTGAGTGATAACTAAAAACTGCCATGTTGAAATATTTATTGAAGTAAAGAAATGCTCAAAAACTTCGTGACCTCCTAAGTAAGAGAACACAGATGAAAATGTCCAAGACCCAATAAATAACCACATAATCATAGCTGTTGTTTTAGCAGTTAAAAATACTGACTCTTTAAAATTCTGCCATTTAAGTGTCTTATAAAACCACGATAATATCAGAGCTCCGAATGCACCTGCTGCTGCTGCCTCTGCTGGAGTTGCAATCCCAGCCAAAATTGTTCCAAGAACTAACATAATTAATCCAAACAAAGGCACGAAAGATACTAAAACTTCTTTTAAAATTTCAGCTCTTGGCGGAATATCCTCCTCAGGAGGTCTAGGTGCTATTGATGGGTTTAGCCAAGCTCTAAAAACTGCATATCCAATATATAAACCTGCTAATAATAAACCTGGAAAAATAGCAGCTGCAAAAAGTCTTAGCGGAGAAAGTTGTGCAATAACCGAATAAACAATTAACATAATACTTGGAGGAATTAAGATTCCTAAGCACCCTCCAGAACAAATAATGCCTGATGCAAATTTTTTGTCATATCCTGCTTTAACCATCGCAGGCCAAGCTAATAATCCCATTAAAGTTACAACTGCTCCAATAATTCCTGTTGCTGTCGAAAATAATGTACAAGTTATCAAAGCCGCTACTGCCATTGATGCAGGTAATCTGTGTGCAGCTAATCTGATTGCAAAAAATAATTTTGCTACTATTCCTGCTCTCTCAACTAAGTAACCCATAAATAAAAATAAAGGTACAGCTGTGAGCACGTTATTATCCATTACTGTATAAGTGTTTTGAACAAAGAGTTGAAATATTCGATTATCAAAAATATGCTCCATCATGGTCGCATCGTAATAAGCGTAATAACCAAAACCAATTCCCATTGCCATTAAAGTAAAGGCAATTGGAAAACCTAAAAGAACCGCAAAAAGAAAAATTCCCATCATTAAAATAGCAACCTCTGGATTTGTTAAACTAAACAACATCTTTTTGTTCCTCCTCTTTTGACTGCCTCATTAATATCTGCTCTGTCTCTTCTGCAACAACCATTCTAGATGGCCAGTGACCTGTTCTTATACAAATAAGTGATCTGAAAACTTCGCTTACTCCTTGAATAACTAACAGAACACCAGCACAAGGTATCATGGATTTAACCATATAAATTTGAATTTGCGCAGGGCTGCTCCAACTAGTTTCTTTAATCTTCCAAGCCATTGCAGCGTATTCATAACCATAAAACGCTAAAGCTATTACACCAGGAAAAAAGAAAATAAAGTATAGAACTAAATCTATCCAAGCCTGAGTTCTTTCTTTAAATAATCTATAAATGACATCACCTCTCACATGAGCTTCGGTTGCTAAACAGTATGCGCCTGACATCATTAGTATTGCACCATACATCTGCATGCTAAAATCAAAATTCCATAAAGTTGGCTTATTGAAAACATAAGCCATAACAACTTCATAAACGGTTCCTCCCATTAAAATTACTATACACCAAGAAAATGCTTTACCCATTGAGGTGCTAAGTGTGTCAGCAAATTTAATGAAAGATTCCATCAACAACAAATATATTAAATTAATATAAAAAAAAAGGGGGTATTTTAAACCCCCTTTTTAAATTTCTAAAAGTTAATTAGATTTTAACTTTCTGAATTGGACCAAACTCATTTTCATAAGCTAATTTGTAGTTCGGTTGATTCATCAACAGATACTTCATAGTTCTCTTAGCGTATGCTTTTTGTGAGTCTACTACTTTCTTGAAGAAAGCATCTTTACCAGAAAACTCACCAATGACCTTATCCCAACCTTTTAGTTGTTCAGCTAAGATAGCGTCAGATGTTTGGTAAACATTAACCTTATGCTCATTCATTAATTTAGCTAAATCTTTTGAATATCTAACTAAAGCTTTGAAGTAGTTATCTGAGTTTGCAGCATATGCAGCATTTCTCAAGATAGCTTGATGAGCAGGTGAAAGGCTGTTTAGTCTCTTAGTATTCATAGGAATTTCGAACATTTCCTGAGATTGGTGGAAACTTCCTAAGTGATAGTGTTTAGAGACATCTTGCATTCCAAACTGTGAGTCTGATGTCGGGTTGTTAAACTCTGCAGCATCAATCAAACCAGTTTTCATCGCTGGTTGGATTTCACCACCAGGCAATTGTCTTACGACCATTCCCATAGCAGTTAAAACGTTAGTCGCTAGACCAACTGTTCTATACTTCATACCTTTAACATCAGATACTTTTGTTACGTTCTTTTTAAACCAACCAAATGGTTGAGCTGGCATAGGCATATGGAAGAAACCTGTGTAATTAAATCCTACACTTGCTACTGCTTCTTCATATAACTTTCTTCCTCCACCATACTCCATCCAAGCCATAACTTCTTGAGATGACATACCGTATGAAGGACCAGTTCCAAAAAGTGAAGCTGCTGGATTTTTTCCGTACCAGTATGCAGTCACCCAGTGACCCATATCTACTACTCCAGAACTTACCGCTTGTCCGATTTCAGAAGTTTTAACAACTGCACCGACTGGTTGAACGTCAATTTTTAGTTTTCCGTCTGACATATCGCTAACCATTTTTGCGTAGTCTGACGCCATTTCAAAAAAGATGTTAGCGCCTGAAGGCCAAGCTGCTTGCATCTTTAGAGTAATGTGACCAGCTCCCAAAGCAAGATTCGGCATTGCTACAGCTGCTGTTGCTGCTGCACCAGTTGCTGCTGCTGCTTTGAAGAACTTTCGTCTTGAAGGTGTTTTAGTACCTTTTAATGATTTTTTATTTTTAATCATTTTGTTCTCTCCTCTAGTTAATTAACTGCGCGAAGTTAAACATAGATTTACAATAGAGTCTTTCTAAAAAATCGGACGTTTTGCCCCTTATGACGATTTATTCAATTACAGATTGTATTTTAATTGTTTGTATTAAATTAAATTAATTCTGTAGAATTTATTAATGAAATCTAACAAAAATTCAGACTCTATATCTCCAAATGCAATGGCCGCTACTTCACACCCACTCGCAACGGAAGAGGCTCTTAATATTCTAAAAAAAGGTGGGAATGCGGTAGATGCTGCAATTGCAGCATCAATTTGCTTATCAGTCGTGGAACCAAATTCAACTGGTATTGGTGGTGATTGTTTTGCAATAGTTAAAATGGAAAATAAAGATCCAATTTCATACAACGGATCAGGTATTGCTCCTAAAAAAGCTAACTTTGAATTTTTTGAAAGTAAAAACATAGATAAAATAGAACTGACAACACCTCATTCAGTAACTATTCCTGGAGCTCTTGATGCTTGGAAAACAATTCACGACGAGCATGGCAAATTAGACTTTCAAGAGTTATTTTTAAATTCGATTAATTATGCTGAGAATGGATATAAAGTAACTAAAAAAGTTTCTGAAGCTTGGAAAAAGTCATTTAAAAAATTAAATAGCCATAAAATTACTAAAAACTTATATTTAAAACATGGAAAAGTTTATAAAAATAATGAACTTAGAAAAAATATTCCTTTAGCTAATACTCTTAAATTAATTAAAAAAAATGGAATAAAGGAATTTTATCAAGGTTCAATAGCTGAAGATATGGTTGAGAGCTTAAATGAAATTGGAGGACTTCATTCGATTGAAGATTTTTCAATTCAAAAAACTTTAAGATCTAAAACTATGTCCTCAAATTTTAAAGATATGACTGTTCACCAATGCCCGCCTAACGGACCAGGTGTAACAGTCTTATTAATGTTAAAGTTGTTAGAGAAATTAAAAATAAATAAATTTAATCCTGATAGTGTTGAAAGGCTCCATTTTGAAGCCGAGGTAACAAAATTGTGTTATAAAATAAGAGAAGAGAATATTGCAGACCCAAATTTTATAAGTATTGATCTAGAAAAAATTCTAAGTGAACAAAATATTCAAGAATTATTTGACAATATATCTCTAAACAAGTGTTATAAAATCAATGATCTAAAGATTCCAAATCATCCTGAAACTGTATACTTAACAGTGGTTGATAAAGATTTAAATTCTGTCTCCATTATAAATTCTATTTGTTACTCATTTGGAAGTGGAATTACATCTAATAAGTCAGGTATCTTATTTCACAATAGAGGAACTAATTTTAGAGTAGAAAGAAATCATCCAAATTGTATTGAGGGTGGCAAAAGACCATTACACACTATTATCCCAGGCTTAGCTTTAAACAATGACAATAAAACCATACTTTCATTTGGAGTAATGGGTGGTCAATATCAACCTGTTGGACAAGTGCATGTATTTAATAATATTTTTGACTTTAATATGACTCCCCAAGAAGCCATCTCTTATCCAAGAGCATTTCATTTCAATAATATCTACAAACTCGAGAGAGAAATTAGCGAGGATATTAAAAGTAAACTTGAAACTATTGGCCATAAAGTAGAATTTACTAATGATCCACATGGTGGAGGTCAAGCAATCCAAATAGACAGAAAAAAAGGTAAATTAATTGGAGGTTCGGATCCTAGAAAAGATGGATATGCATCTGGGTATTAGTTTTAATTAACAAGCATTTCGTTAGAGTAAATACAACATTTTTCTGCAGGTAAATGAAGTTTTAGTTCCTCGGTTGATATTGGAATTTCTCTCTCAACCTTAGACTTAATCTCTAAATCACCAGCTTTACCAGTTATGAGTTTAAAATTTCCAAAATCCTCAACTCTTGTTACTTTAACATTAACAATATTTTCTTTTTGATCAGTTGCAATTTTAATGAATTCTGATCGTATTCCCAATTTTACATTCTTGTCTTTAATTTTTGACAAGTCAGTTTTTATTTTAATGGTACCATTATTAAACTTTATTGAATTATCCGAAAGAATTTCAGAATTAAACAAATTCATAGCTGGGGAACCTATAAAATATCCAACAAACGTGGTTCTTGGTTTTTCAAATAAGTCTTTTGGAAGTCCTACTTGAACTATTTCACCTTGATCCATCACAATAATATTATCAGCAAAAGTCATTGCCTCATTTTGATCGTGAGTGACATAAACTAACGTAGTTTTGTATTGTTCGTTTATTTCTTTTAAATTTCTTCTTAATCTAAATTTTAAATCTGGATCAATTACGGTTAATGGTTCATCCATCAAAACACCCGCAACATCCTCCCTTACTAATCCTCTTCCAAGAGATATGAGTTGCTTTTGGTCGGCAGTTAGTTTTCTTGCCGGTGAATTTAGAAAAGATGACAATCTAAGAGTATCTGAAACTGATTTGACCCTCTCTTCAATTTTTTGATTTGTAAAATTTCTACATCTTAATGGAAAAGCTAAATTATCATAAACTGTCATGGTGTTATAAATGACTGGAAATTGAAAGACTTGAGCTATATTTCTCTCCTCCGTTATAAGATCTGTTACATCCTTCTCATCAAATAAAATATTTCCTTTGGATGGTCTAACTAATCCTGAAACGATATTTAACATTGTGGTTTTTCCACAACCAGATGGTCCTAAAATTGCGTATCTCTTTCCGTTTTCCCAAGTCATAGAAAACGGATTAAGTGCATAAGTTGGATTAGTATCATTTGGATTATAAGTATGAGAAATATTTGACAACTCAATTTTAGCCATGAGATACTCCGTAAGGAGAAGAAACTAATTCTTCATTTTGATCAAAAGCATATAATTTATTTTCATTAAATTTAATTTTAACTTTTTCGTGAATTTTAAAATTCATAACTTCTTCAATAAGAGCTATCACCTTTGACTCTCCCTTTTTTAAATGCAACAAGGTTTCTGAACCACTAATTTCAGCGAGTTCAATTTCGAACTCTTCACCTTGATTATCTAATTTTATTTCTGAGGCTCTAATCCCAAAATTATAACTTTGATCATTTAAATTTTTAAAATGGGAAGGAGAATTAATTAAAATATTTTCAAAACTTAATTTTCCAGAACTTTTTGTTCCCTTCAAAATATTCATTGGTGGATCATTTGAAATTTCAGCCACCTTTAAAGTTCTAGGATTTTCAAAAATTTCTTTTGCAGGTCCTTTTTGTAAAACTTTACCCTCATCTAATACTATTACCTCACCATTCAATTCCATTACTTCCTGTGGGTCAGTAGTAGAGTAGATTAAAATAGTATCATCAGATAAACCTTGTGTGAATATTCTTTTAAATTCCTCTCTTAATTGTTCTCTTAATTTGTAATCTAAATTCACCAAAGGTTCATCTAGTAATAATATTTTTGCTTTTTTTGCTAATGATCTCGCTAAAGCAACTCTTTGTTGCTGTCCTCCAGATAATTCTTGAATCTTCCTATTTTCGAAACCGACTAGTCCTACAGTTTTAAGAGCTTCTTCTACATCCTTCTTTATTTGATCTTCGCTTATTTTCCTTTGTTTAAGCGGGAAAATTATATTCTCATAAACATTTAAATGAGGATAATTGATAAATTGTTGATAAACCATTGCTACATTTCTTTCCCACACAGGTATTTTGATAAAATCATTATCTTCAAATGATAAATTTCCACTATCAGGGTTTAGCAGACCAGCGATTGTTTTTAAAAATGTAGTTTTTCCAGATAAAGTTCTTCCTAAGATCGTATACAAATTTCCTTTTTTAAAATTAAATGAGACATCATTTAAATGAAACTGATCGTCTGGTTTGTAAGTTATATTTTCTCCGATTAAATTCATTATTTTAATGCTCCAGATAAATTTCCTTTAGATAAATATCTCTCCACAATAAAAGCGACGATGATTAAAGGCGCGACCGATATTAAAGCAGATGCTGACAAGCTCCACCAAGGTGTTATTGAAGAATTAAGTGCTACAACCTTTACAGGTAATAGCTGTACTTCTGTAAATGTTAAAATAAATGCAAAGAAAAAATCTATCCAACCAAATATAATACAAAACATACCTGCAACAATTAACCCTGGTATAGAGTTTGGCAACACAACTTTATAGAATGCCTGGTAAGGATTACATCCGTCTATCAATGCAGTTTCATCTAACTCTTTTGGAACCCTGTTAAAAAAATCTACCATAATCCAAACTGCTATAGGCATTAATAGAACTATATAAACTACTACTAGTCCTATCAAACTATCTAATAATCCAATCGTACTTAAAAATATAAAGAACGGTATAGATAAAACTATCGGTGGCATTATTCTTTGCGATATAAAAAAGAAAGTAATATCGTTATTTCTTACAAAACCAGCCTTAAAAGTAAATCTTGATAAAGCATAAGCTGCTAATGTACCTAAAACTATACTTATTAAACTTGCAGTGCAGGTTACAAAAAGACTATTAAAATAAGGTTCAACAATATCCACCCCACCTCTTGCAGGTGACTTAACTAATACACGCCATCCTTCAAGTGTTGGTTCAAAATCTAACCAAGGAATATAGGTAACCTTACTATTTACTGACTGGAAATCTTTAAAAGAAGTAGAAATAGCCCACAGAAAAGGCGCCACAATAAAAACTGTCCAGAGAATAATAAAAGTATATTTTAAAAATTTGTAAAGTTTTTCCATTATTCTTTAATCATTAATTTTGTTAAAACTTTAGCTATGATCGTTAGACTTATGATCATTATAACTAAATACGTAAATGAAAGAGTTGCAGCGTAACCCATTTGAAACTCCCTTAAACCTTTAATATAGATATAAAAACTCGAAGTCTCTGTTGCAGTACCTGGTCCTCCGGAGGTCAATACAAAAACTGTATCCATTATCTTTGAGGCTTCAATTAATCTAATAATAATTGCCCCAATTGAGATTGGAGCCATTAGTGGAAAAGTAACATACACAAACTTTCTAAAAGGACTTGCGCCATCTATGGCTGCAGCTAAAAAAGGCTCTTTGGGCAGAGATAATAAACCTGCAAGTAACAATAAAAACATAAATGGGGTCCACTGCCAAACTTCAACAATAATTACAGTGAATTTAGCAATAACTGGATCGCTGAGCCATAATATAGGCTCTACTCCTAAGTTTCCCAAAAGGTCATTTACAGGACCGAGGGACTCATGAAAAAAAGTTCTCCAAATTACCGTCATAATGACAGGCGTAGTCATCATAGGAATTAAAAATATAACTCTGAAGAATCTTTTAAATTTAATTTCTCTCCAAACTATAAGCGCTAGCGCAAAACCAATAATATATTGAAGAATAACAGTAGTAACTGATAAAAAACTCAGTCTAAAAAAAGACTCCCAAAATCTTGGGTCATCAGTAAAAAGTCTTATATAATTTGTAATTCCTATAAAATTCATTTCAGGCGTATAACTATTCCAGCCTGATAAACTTAATCTAATAGTAAAAATAATAGGAAAAATAAGTATTCCTATAAGCACAAATAAACCAGGAAATAAAAAGACATACTTGTGCTTAAAATTCATATTTGTAATTTTTGGAATTTGTTAATTGTGGCCGTCGTTATGACGGCCACAAAGTATTTTTAAAGCTTATTATCTTCCATTGCTACACCAACAGAGTAAGCCGCTCTTACATTATCTTTTCCTACTCTATTAAGTATATCTTCCCACTGCTTAGCAGCTTCGTCTAAGGCAGCTTGTGGTGATAACTGTCCAGCTAAAGCTTTTGCTGCAGCTGTAGCTAAAGCAGCGTTAAACTCAAATGTACCTGGAACTCTCAAAGGGAAAACTCTATTTTTACTGTCTTCCATCTGAGCTAGAGTATCAACATATGATTGAGCAATATCTTTATCCCAACCAATTTGAGTCCAAACATCTGCTTTAAAGTCATCATTTCTAAATGGGTTAACTCCAAAACGACCAATACCTATGTCAGCTTGGTGATTTGCTTCGTTTGCAAAGAAACATAAGTAATCAAAAGCCATTTCTTTTTCTTTACTTTTCTTAGCAACACCAACTGCCCATCCCCATACAAAGAAAGGAGCTTGGTTAAAGCCTTGATCCCAAGAGTTCGTTGATCTATTCCAAACTTTCATTGCGCCAGGTAATTGAGCAGCACCAACTTTGTTGTTAATTGGGCTGTCAGGTTGCATAGCAGCAACAAATGCGTCATCCCATGAGAAACTAAACAAAGTTTGTCCTCCACCAAATGATCCAATTTCATCACCAAGACCAAAGTTTATTCCTCCTGGTGGAACATATTTAGTAGCTGCAACCCAGTCGGTTAGGGCTTCCACAAAACCTGGATTGTTAATCAATGGTTTCATAGTTTTTAAATCAAAGAAAAAACCACCTGGAGTTTTAGGATTTTTTGAGTAAGCGGCAGATCTTGAATAAAAAGCTGCATACATCAAGTCATCTTTTTTCATAACTTCTGCAGATCCATATTCTTTCTCGCCATCTCCATCCCAGTCCCAACCATTAAAGTACGCAGCCATTTCTCCATACTCTTTCCATGTTTGTGGAACTCTTAACTCTTTACCAGTATCAGCTTTATATTTTTTTTGATACTCAGGATTGTCAATCACGTCTTTTCTATATTTTAAATAGTGTCTGTCACCATCAACTGGAAACTGATACATAACACCATCCCAAGATGCTATACCAATGTGAGATGGAGTTACGTCTTGCATTTGTTTCATCTCAACATATTTTTTTGGAACTGGCTCTAAGTATCTTTTCCAATCATTAATAAAGTTTGAAAATCCAAAAACTATATCATACGGAGCTTGACCTGCTTGAAAAGGGACCATAGCTTTTGCATACAAATCACCAGCAGGTGTGTGTGTTACATCAACTTTTGCTCCTGTAAGTTTAGCAAATTGCTCAGCATGTAAAGCTGTTGGCTCCCCCATAACTGGAACAGCATGTGTGTTTATTTTAAGTGTCTTACCTTTGTAATTTTTCTTAGACATAGCATCATAAGAACACTCACCTGGAATATCTCCAGTAGCCTTGATATGTGGAAACTGATCGCTCCACTTATCAGCATACGCAACAGGACTTAATACTAACAAAGCAGAGATAAGTGCTACTACGTAGGTTTTTATTGTCTTCATTTTTTTCCCCTCTTTTTGTTGTTAATTATGGAACCAAAACAGCACGACCTTTAATCTTTCCATCATTGAGGTCATGTAAAGCTTTGTTAGCATCTTCAAGTTTATATTCTTTCATAGAAAGTTTAACTAAACCTTTGTCAGCTAGTTCCATTAATTCGTATAATTCAGCCCATGTGCCAACAAGACTTCCAACTATACTTTTCTCTTGATCGATCATATCAATCGCCAAAACTCTTATTTCTTCACCGTAGCCTACAATATAAAATGTTCCGGTTGCTTTGGTCATTTTAATTCCCATTGGTGTTGAACCTTTTTCACCAACAAAATCTATGACAGCCTCTGCTCCTTTACCTTTAGTAAGCTCTTTTACCTTCTCTATTTCATTACCATCTATTAAAACTCCATGGTCTGCTCCAAGCTCCATTGCATGATCTAGAGGTGCTTTAGCTTTTTCAACTACAATAATATTTGCAGCACACATCGCTTTCATACATTGAATTGCTATATGCCCTAACCCACCAGCGCCTATAATTACACAAGTTTCTCCAGGCAGAAGGTGTCTTGTAGCTTTCTTCACTACTCTGTACGCCGTCAAACCAGCGTCAGAAAAAGGAGCTACATCTATTGGACCAAGAACTTTTGGAATTTTTATTAAATTTCTAACACTTGTTTGAAGTAATTCTGAATATCCTCCATGTTTAACATTCAAACCTGCAAAGATAGGATCTTCCGCATGCATATCATTTCCTCTTCTGCAGTCTAAACATGTTCCTCCTGTGCCAGAAACTTTAGGGTGTAAAATAACTGCATCCCCTTTTTTAAATCCTGTAACATCTTTACCAACTTCTTCTATCCAACCAGCATTTTCGTGTCCCATAACCATTGGTAATAGATCATTATTTTGGTCTGTAATGTGTTTCCAAACACCCTCGATGATATGTAAATCAGTTCTACAAACACCTGCAGCTCCAATTTTAACAATTACATCGCTGGCTTTCTCTATTTTTGGATTTGGTAACTCTTCACCTGTGACCCAAACCTTTTCTTTCATCTCTGGGTCATACTTGTGTAACACCTGTGCTTTCATTATATTCCTCTTTAATTTTTTTTTTTAAATTGTAGATTGAATTAAAAAATAAGTCTAGCAGCTTAGAATAATTTTAATTAATAATAGATTTAACCAATACAACTGCAGATTGTTAATTAACTTTATTTTTACAGTTACCTGTTTTAAAAAATTCATCAATATTATCTATTGCTAAATTAGCCATTGCTGTACGAGTTTCTTTCGTCGCACTACCTAAATGTGGAAGTATAAATGCGCTTTTATGTTTTAGATATCCAGAATTTAAATTTGGTTCATTTTTATAAACGTCTAATCCAACCGCATAAACTTTTCTTCGGTCAAGAGCATCTATCAAAGCTTCGTCGTCTATTATATCTCCTCTAGCTACGTTTGTTACAATTGCTCCTTTAGGTAAATATTCAATTGTATCTTTATTAATCATATCAACTGTTTCTTTTGAGGCTGGACAGCAAACAGATAATACATCTGATACTGAAAGTAAGTCTTTTAAATTATCATGGTATGTTGCTCCACTTTCTTTGTCTTCACCTAACTTTGATCTGTTGTGATAATGAATTATCATTCCTAAAGATTTAGCAACCTTAGCAATTTTTTGACCAATTCTTCCCATACCAAGTATTCCAAGTCTGGCACCTGTTAATTGCTTACCAATTAAATAATCTGCAGACCACTTCCAGCCACCTTCTTTAGCACTTTCAATTCCCTCAGCAGCTCTTCTACAAGCACCTAATATTAACAGCATTCCTATTTCAGCTGTTGCATCAGTTAGTACATCTGGAGTATTCGTGACCGCAATGCCTCTCTTCTTTGCAGCCTCTAAGTCTATGTTTCCAAATCCAACTGCAAAATTAGAAATAATTTTTACAGAGTCTGGAAGTTGATTAATTGTTTCAGCATCTAATTTATCAGTCAAAGATGATAGTATTCCATCTTGTCCTTCGCTTAGTTCTATTAATTTTTTTTGAGAATATAACTCGTCGTTTAAATTAAAATTTGCTGCAAAAGTTTCTTTGGCTTTATCCTCACAAGATCTTAATAATCTTCTAGTGATCAGGATTTTTTTCATATTTTAGATTAGTTTAAATCAAAAATTTTTCCAGGATTCATTATGTTATTTGGATCTAATGTTTTTTTAATTGATTTCATAACTGGAATGCTGTCAGGGTGTTGTTCAAGTAAATATTCTTTTTTGTGAAGTCCTACTCCATGTTCACCCGTAATAGTTCCCTCAAGCTCTAAAGCTTTTCTAATTAAAGTCCCATTAAATGCTCTAAGTTGTTTGTACATTTCTTTTTTTGCAGGATCGTAAGGTAATACAACATGGAAATTGCCATCCCCCATATGTCCTACCATTGGCGCTCTCACTCCAAATTCTTTTGCTTTTTCCTCTGCAAATTTTACACACTCAGTTATTTTTGAAATTGGAACACAAACGTCAGTTGAATAAACTCTTCCATTATCGTTTAGAGCTTTAACAGAATAATATACATCCCATCTTGCTTGCCAAAGTCTGTTTCTATCCTCTAAGTCTTTGGCCCATTTAAATGAGCTGCCGTTATTTTCTTTTGATAATTCTTCTACAACATTAATATTTTCTTTATTTGAAGACTCAGATCCATGAAATTCAAAAAATAAAGTTGGTACTGCCTCAATGTCTTTTAATTTAGAATAATTTATAGAAATCCCCATCTGATCTGCGTTAAGCATTTCAATTCTTGCAATTGGAACACCATACTGAATAACCTGTTGAGCTGTCATTACTGCATCCTCTAATGAAGGGAAATGACATACCGCACTCATTATACTTTCGGGTATAGGAGATAATCTCAAGTGAACTTCGGTAATAATGCCGAGAGTTCCTTCTGATCCAATAAATAAATTTGTTAAGTTATAACCTGCTGAAGTTTTTTTAGTTCTGCCACCTGTATTTATAATATCTCCATTTGGTAATACTACAGTTAGACCAGAAATGACTGTTTTCATGGTCCCATATTTTACTGCCATTGTTCCTGAAGCTGAAGTGGATGCCATACCTCCCAAAGCAGCGTTTGCACCTGGATCTATGGGGAAAAAAACACCATCTTCTCTTAAATGTTCATTTAACTGTTCTCTTGTTACGCATGCCTGAACTCTGCAATCAAAGTCTTCAGTATTTACACTTAAAATTTTATTCATTTTCTCTAAGCAGATAGTTATACCATTTTCATTTCCTACAACATTGCCTTCTAAAGATGTACCTGTTCCATATGGAACTACTGGAACTTTATGCTCGTTACAAAGTTTTAGTATTTTTGATACCTCTTCATTAGTTTCTGGAAAAACTACAGCTTTTGATAAAATTGGATCGTAAGTATCTTCGCCTCTCGCATAATTCCCACGAGCAGACTCTGACGTTGAATATCTACTGTTTAATAGACTTTTTAATTCTGTTTCAACTTGTTGGTTCATAAATATTAATATTATTAAAAAAAAATAAAAAAATACAGCTTATTTAGAAAGCATCTTACCTATATTTTCTAATGCTTGCAGTATATTGTCTCTGGATGCAGCAAAGCTAAATCTTACGTAATCTTGGCAAGTTTTACCAAAAGCTGTTCCTGGGACAATTGCAACTCCTGCTTCATGCATAGCTTTTTTACAAAATTCAGAACCATTCATACCTGTACCTATTACTTTTGGGAAAGCATAAAAAGCACCACCTGGTAAACTACATTCAATACCAGGCAAATCATTTAATCCTTTGTGAATTAAATTTCTTCTTAATGTAAATTTATCTAACATGTCTTTAATCGAGTCATCTGGACCATCTAAAGCTGCTATACCTGCAAATTGCGCAGCTGCATTTACACAAGACACACTATTTATCAATAACTTATTAACATGCGGAATCATTTCTTTAGGCCAATAACTCCATCCTAGCCTCCAACCAGTCATTGAATAAGCTTTGCTCCATCCCTCTAAAACTATTAATCTCTCCTTTAAAGCTTCATAATGAAAAAAAGACGGCATTTCTTTATAGTCAAAAATTTGTCTACTATAAATTTCATCACTTAAAATAGTAACATGTGGATGTTTTTCTAATTCTTTTGCAAAGTAATCTATTACTGGTTTCTCTACAAAACTACCCGTTGGATTGTTTGGGTTAATTAAAATTAACAATCTGGTTTTATCAGTGATTAAAGATAGTATTTTATCTGGATCAAATTTAAGATCTTTATCTTCAGTAAGATCATATGGAACAGGGGTAGAACCAGTATAATTTATCATAGATTCATAGATCGGAAATGCAGGTGTAGGATGAATTATTTCTGCTCCTGGTTCTCCAAAACATTGAATGGCATAACTCATCGTAGGCTTTCCACCAGGCATGATTAAAATTCTTTCAGGATCAACGTTGGCGTTATACTGTTTTTTAATCCACCTTGTTACAGCCTCTCTACATTCTGGAATTCCGTTAGACATTACATATCCATGATGTCCATCATCTAAAGCTTTTTTTGCAGCTTCGACTACGTGCTTAGGTGTCTTAAAATCTGGCTGACCTAACCCTAGATGAATCATTGGATGGCCTTTCGCCTCTAATGCTTTAGCTTCTGCTAAAACACTAAATGCAGATTCTGTTCCCAAGTTATTTAAATTTTTTGCAAGTTTCATAATTTTAAAAATGAAAACCTAGACGAAAAGTAGACTAATGTCTATTCATGATTTTTAAATAACCTGTTTTAGGTTTTTACAATAATCCTGACAATTACTTATTAGTTGCGGTAGATTATTTTTGACGCATCCAAGTTTTCAATTTTTTTACATCCCATCAAAATCATATTTCTTCTAATTTCTTTTTGCATATTATCTAATAATCTTTCAACTCCTTTTTGACCTCCAGCTCCTAAACTAAAAAGAAATGCTTTACCAAAACTACAAGCGGTTGCACCTGCAGCTAGCGCTTTAAGAACATGTGTTCCTCTTCTGATACCACCATCAAGTATAATTTCTAACTTATCACCAACTGCATCTGAAATAGCTTTCACTTGATCGAAAGGAGATCTCGAACCATCTAATTGTCTTCCTCCATGATTTGAAATCATTATCGCAGTGCAGCCAATATCAATTGCTCTTTTTGCATCTTCAACCGACATCACTCCTTTCAATGCAAAAGGACCGTTCCATCTCTTAATACAGTACTCTGCGTCTTTCCAATTCATTTTAGGATCATATTGTTCATTAATATAATCTATAACTGACTTCGCAATGTTAGTTCCTTTGTCAGTTTTGTGTTTAATGTTAGCTAACTCAAATTTTTTATTTGTTAAATATTTAAAAACCCACTCTGGACGCATTGCAAAACTTAGTAAGCTTTCCAAAGTTAATTTAGGTGGTGTGGTAAACCCTGTTCTATGATCTCTTTCTCTGTTTCCTGCAACTAGAGTATCCACTGTCAAACAAAGCCCATCAAAATTTGCCCTTCTACACCTATCAATTAAATCATCAGTGATAGATTGATCCTTATGGACATATAGTTGAAAAAGTTTTGGACCACTTGAAATATTCGCAATTTCTTCAATTGAAAATGATGCCATTGTAGACATGCTGTACATCGTACCGAACTTTTCTGCTGCTCTTGCTGATGCTTTGTCCCCTTCAGGCGTGTATAAACTTTGCATTGCTGTTGGTGACAAAAAAAGAGGCATATCAATTTTTCTACCAAATACTGTTGTAGATAAATCTGGTTCACCCACACTTGCCAATATATTTGGAACTAAATCACAGTCATTAAATGCTGTAGTGTTTCTATTTAGAGTTATCTCATCGTCTGAGCCACCGTCTATGTAATGAAAAATAGGAGCTGGTAATTTTTTTTTTGCTAATTTTCTAAAATCTTCAAAGTTATAACAATCATTTATATTCATGATTATTATATTCTAAATCTTAAATTACTTCTGTTAAGATCACTAATTTTAGTGCAACCCATTAACTTCATATCTCTTACTAATTCAGACTTATACTTCTCTAAAGCTCTTTCAACACCCGCTTGTCCAGCTGCTGCTAAGGCGTATAAATACAATCTTCCACCAGAACATGCCTTTGCACCTAATGATAATGCTTTAAGCATGTGAGTTCCTCTGTGAATTCCACCCTCACAGATTACATCCAGTTTGTCACCAACAGCATCAACAATTTCAGCAAGTTGATCAAAAGGTGATCTAGATCCATCAAGTTGTCTTCCGCCATGATTTGAAACCATTATTCCTGTACATCCAATATCTACTGCTCTTTTAGCATCTTCAACACTCATTACTCCTTTTAAAGCAAAATGACCTCCCCATTTAGAACAAAGTTGTTCAGCATCTTTCCAATTCATTGACTGATCCAGCATTGTAGAAAAATAATTTCCAATTGAAGAGTTGGTGCTCGTACCTTCTTTTACAAAATCTTGTAGATGAGGTAATTCAAACTTACCCTTTGTTAAATAATTAATTCCCCACATCGGTTTTGTGGCAAAACTAAATAAACTTGATAATGTTAATTTAGGTGGTGACGTAAACCCAGTTCTCAAATCTCTTTCTCTATTTCCTCCCGTTATTGTATCAACTGTTAGAGCCATAACATCAAATTTAGCTGCTTTTGCTCTTTCTAAACATGAATCATTAAGACCTCTATCTTTATGAAAATAAAACTGAAACATTTTGGGAGTATCAACAAGTGAAGAAATTTCCTCTACACTCACTGTGGCTAAAGCAGATACTCCAAACATGGTATTATATTTCTTTGCAGCTTTACCTACTGCTCTTTCACCATCATAATGAAATAATCTTTGTAAAGCGGTAGGTGATAAATAAAAAGGTAAATCTAGTTTTTTTCCAAATATTGTTGTAGATAAATCGACATTTTCCACACCTCTTAAAACATTTGGAACTAAGTCAACATCATCAAATGCACTTGTATTTCTTGCATATGTAATTTCATCATCTGCAGCACCATCGATGTAATGAAATATAGGAGAGGGTAATTTTTTTTTCGCTAGTTTTCTAAAATCAGCAAAATTATGACAATCTTTTAAGTTCATAAGCACTATTAGAAGTTTTTAAAGAAATTAAACATATAACTATTTGCCCCAGGATTTTTATCTCCTAAACTCGCGTTAGATATATGATTATAAGAAAATCCTAGTTCACTAGTTTTTGACAAATCTAGTGAAAATTGTAATTCACTCTTAAATTCAATTAAATGACCCAAATCTTTACCATCTCCTTCAAAATATAAACCTGGTGTAAAACTCGGTGTAATATTTAAAATTCCAACCCTGTATTGTGCTTGTACTCCTGTATACAAATAACCTGCACTATCAGCTGTAATTAATGCTCCTGTGATAGGTGATAAATTTCCTAAAAATGTGTTCCTATTTAAATTTTCATTTTGATGTTGAAAACCTATCAAGTTTGATTTTTTTCCGTCATCGCTAAAGTCAAACATTCCAGCGTAGACATTGAATTCTGTATACTGATTGTCGGATTCTATTTCCTCAGCACACACTGAAAATGAAAAAAAAACCAAAAAAAATAATGTAAAAAAATTTTTAAAATACATAGACGATAAATAATTATTTTTTAAGTATAAAACTTTTAACAATTATTGCACCTCCAAATAGGAATATCAATATTGGTAATAACCATAGTAAATACGTATTTTTATTGATTCCAGGATCATACAAAATCCAATCACCATATTTTTCCTTAAAATAAATATATATTTCTTTCTCTGACAAACCTTCATCTAATTTTTTATCTACTAAAATTTTCATACTATTCGCAAAGTCGGAATCAGAATCATAGACTGATTGACCTTGACATATCAAACACCTGAGATTTTTAGTTATTTCGTTTCTTTCGATATTTTCATTTGCATGAAGATTATTAAAGGTTAGTGAGAGAAGAATAATTACAAAACTTATAAATATTTTCATTTTATTATTTTTTGTATTTCTATCAGTAACTCCTGATTAAGAGGTCCAATATATTTTTTAATTATTTTATTATTATAAATTATAAAAGTTTCGGGTACACCAAAAGCTCCCCATTCGATTGAATTTGTCCCATTTTTATCTACGATGATTTTTTCATAAGGATTTCCTAATTCATCCAAAAAACTTTTAGCATTTTTTTTATTATCTTTATAATTCATGCCAATAATAGTTAATTTATTATTTTTACTTAAATTCATTAATATTGGGTGTTCATCTCTACATGGGACACACCAAGAAGCCCAAATGTTTAGCAAATAAAATTTATCTGTTTCAAAAATTTCAGTTGAGCTTAATTCGTCATTTGAAATCAGAAGTTCAGTTGAAAAAATTGGGATATCATTATTAATTTTTACTTCTGGAGTATAAATATTTGTGTCTTTTAAACTTTTGTAAAAAACAACAAAAATAATTAAAAATATAAGAATAATTGAATATTGGACTAATTTACTTTTCATGTCCTTTTTTGTAAAAAGCTTACTAAACCACCAAGGCTTATGATGATTACCGATAACCATATCCACAACATAAAAGGTTTAACTTGATATCTTACATTAAAATAATCTTGATTTTGGACAAGATTAATTACAATAAATTTGTCCTTCATTAATGTAGTTTCAATATCTGCCTCACTAGTTGTGATATTGGGCTGATTATATATTCTTAATTCAGGTGATAAGTTATTGTTTATACCCTCGGAATTAGTAATGTTAAAATTAGCAATTATAGATTTATAATTCTTCTCTGTTTTTTGATTGATACTTTCAAAAACTATTTTTGTTTTTGAATTATCATAAGTTTCACCTACTTTTAAATTAGTTATTATTTCACTTGAAAATAAATTGTTAAATAAAATACTTAAAATCAATAAACTAAATCCAAAATGAGCAGTGTTTTGAGCAAAATTTTTATATTTCTTATTAAAAAAGTCTCTTAATGTAATAAAAAATAAATAAAGAGCACTGGAGATTAGGATAGTATTAATAAGAATATTTGTATTAAAATTTTTGACGATAAAAAAAGATATTAAAATAGAGATAATTAATAAGGAAATCAGATAGATCTTATCTTTTAAATCAGATCTTATCCATTTTAAACCTGGCCCGATTGCCATCGCAAATAAAAAAGGAATTAAAAATGGAGCAATGAGTTTGTGATAGAATGGTGGCCCTACAGATATTTTTTGGGAGGATATTACATCTAAAAATATAGGATAAACTGTACCAATCAATACAACTGACAGAAAATACATCATAAACCAGTTATTTACTAAAATTGAAGTTTCTTTACTTAACCAAAAAAAATTAGACGAATTATCTTTAGTGGTTTGATGAAAAAAGAAAAAAATAAATAAAGACAAAAAAATTAAAGCAAATAAGAATATTAGAATAAACAAACCTCTTTCTGGATCATTGGCAAATGTATGAACAGAATTTAGAATTCCAGATCTTACTAAAAAAGTTCCACACATACTTAAAGTGAAAGTTGCAATGGACAATACGATTACCCATGAAGTTAGGATTTCTTTTCTTTCAAGTACTAAAATACAGTGTAAAAGAGTTGTCAAAGCTAGCCAAGGCATTAAGGAAACATTTTCTACTGGATCCCAAAACCAAAATCCTCCCCAACCCAATTCATAATAAGCCCAAATTGAACCAAGCAAAATTCCTAATGTTAAAAAAATCCAGGAGATTAAAACCCATTTTTTAATATGTACTGCCCAGCTTTTTGTAATCATTTTTAACGTAGTTGCAGCTAAAGCAGATGAAAAAATAATAGAGGAACCAACATACCCCAAATATAAAATTGGTGGATGAATAGCTAAAGCTGGATCCTGTAATATTGGATTTAATCCTAAGCCCTCATCTGGGACTGGAAATAAATAATTAAAAGGGTTTGAAGTTTGAATGAGAAATAAAAAAAAACCAATTATAATTACTTGCTGAAAACCTAGTGTTAAAATTTTATACTTAATTGGTTGATTTTTAGTTCTTAATAAAAATATAAATATAAATAATGTTAAAACTAATAACCATAACAGCAAACTTCCCTCATGGTTTCCCCAAGTTCCGCTAATTTTATAAAAAAGTGGTTTGGTCGTATGTGAATTGTTAAATACAGTTTCGTTACTAAAATCTGATATAACAAAAGAAATAATTAAAGCTAAAAAACTAATTAAAACAAAAAATAATTGTAAAAAAGAAAAAGATAAAATTTTAGTGTCTAATTGATTTGAATTTTTAAAATTTTGAATTGAAAAAAAAATTAAAATTAAGCCAATACACAAACCTAGGATAAGTGAGTAATGACCAACAACACTGTAAATCAATTTATTGCTCCTCCAAAGCTTCTTTTACTTCTGGTGGCATATAATTTTCATCATGCTTTGCTAAAATTTTAGTGGCAGAAAAAAAATTTTTGTCTTTTAAAAATCCCTCTGCGACTACCCCTTTTTCCTCAGCAAAAAGATTCGGTACAGCACCGGAATAGCTAACATTTATTTCATTTTTGAAATCTGTAATAATAAATTTAACTTCATCTGAGTTTATATTAATTGAATTTTTTTTAACCATTCCCCCAACTCTAATTTTATTTTTATCTAATTCTGATAAAGTTTTAATTTCAGTTGGTGATTGAAAGTATACAACATTTTCTTCTAAAGATTTTAGAACTAAAAAAACGGTTAAAATTAAAGTAACTAAAATTAAAGTTACAAATAAAAATCTTAATTTAACTTTGCGACCATACATGGTTCAAAAGTTAGTTATTTATGGCGTTAGCTAAAATTTCTTTATTTATTCTTTGTGTTTTTGCAGTATTAGCTTTCTCAGGATTTAAAGATCCAAATTTAGCAACAAATTTACTTTGCTCTTTAACAAATTGTAGCTTCGTAATCATATATAAGCTTAAAAAACTTAAAAGAGTAAAGCCAAAAGCAGACATTACGTACACTGCATATCCATTCATAAAAAGTAATTCATTTATCATAATCTATCTAGACCTTTATTTTTAATTTTTATCAGTTCTGTATTATATTTCATTAAGAAAATTAACAATGAAAATAGTGCAAATGCCGCAGTCATTAATAATAAAGGGAAAAGCATCGAAGAATGTATTGAGCTTTTTGTTAAAATATTAATTGATGCTGGCTGGTGAAGTGTATTCCACCAATCAACTGAGTATTTAGTAATTGGAACATTTATAATACCGACAACAGTTATAAAGGTGGTAATCTTAA
>CACBHL010000011.1 GCA_902539035.1 uncultured Pelagibacteraceae bacterium | reverse complement strand
GTTTGATGGGTTTAAAAATAAAATGTAAAAATATTAATTCTGTAAAAAAATTTGTAAATTCATTAAAATTATTTGGTTATGGTTATAGTTGGGGTGGATTTGAAAGTTTAGCTTTACATCAAGAGTACAGGGAGATGGGTACTAGAAGATTTTTAAAATTAACGAAAGATGAACATTTAGTGAGATTACATATTGGATTAGAAGACCCTAGCGACCTTATCGCTGATATAAAGCAAGCTTTAAAACACTTAAAATAATTTACTATGAGCTCTGAAAAATTTATCAGGAATAAAACTGCTCTCATAACTTTAATAGCTGCTTGTCTGGTAGTTCTGATATCTCTAGGCATTAGACAAACTTTTGGTTTGTTCTTTATGGATTTTAAAGAAGATTTAGGAATTTCACTGACAGAGGCTGGACTTTCAATAGGAATACAAATGTTAATGTGGGGACTTACTGGACCCATTTTTGGAGCTATAGCTGATAAATATGGAGGACATAAAGCTATAGCCTTAGCATTTGTTTTTTTTATAGCGGGTATTTATTTTCTTTACGCAGGTCCAAATACAGGAATATTTTTTCAAATAGATATGGGTATTTTAGTTGGTATCGGTTTAGGTGGTACTGCTATTAGTATTCCAATGGCTATAGTTGGTAAACATTTCCCTTTATCAAATAGAACAATTGCAATGAGTTTAGTAACAGCAATAGGTTCATTTGGATATTTTTTATCTCCACTTTTTACAACGTATTCATTAAGTGAAAATGGATGGCAAATTACCTTAGTAGCTTTTATTATTGCATTATTTATAGGCTTAATTGTTTCTTATTTTGTAAGATCTCCGTCATTAGAACAAAGCATTGAAGAACCAAACTCTCAGGGTACCTTGGAAGCAATAAAAGAGGCATTTGGAACAAAAAGTTATACTTTATTAGTCGCTGGTTTTTTTGTTTGTGGTTTTCATATTACACTAGTAGGAACCCATGTTCCAACTTATGTAATCGATAGAGGCTTAGAGAGTTGGACTGCAGCAGCAATTTTATCTTTGATTGGATTATTTAATATCTTTGGTTCACTTTTGAGTGGTTATTTATCTACTAAAATAAGTAAAAAAATAATTTTAAGTGCTATTTATGCTTTAAGAGGCTTATCAATTATTATGTTTATATTTTTACCACCTAGCAATATTAATGCCTTTATTTTTGGTGCTAGCTTTGGTTTTTTGTGGTTGTCAACTGTACCAGCTACAAGCGGAATAGTTGCTCATATGTTTGGAACAAAATATTTAGGACTACTTTATGGAATTGTATTTTTAAGTCATCAAATCGGTTCATTTTTTGGAGCATACCTAGGTGGTTTATTTTATGATCTCTATGGTTCATATGACTATGCGTGGTATTTAGCAATTGCATTGTCAGTTTTTGCTGCAATAATTCATCTTCCAATTAAAGAAGAAGCAGTAATAAGATTAAAAACAAGTTAAATTGAATACATATAAAATTTTAAACGATATTAATTTGTCAGGTAAGCCTTTCGTTATCTATAAAACATCAAAAGGATTTGATTTATTTACAGATTTTTCTAAAAAAATTATCTTAACTAATAATAATACAATTAACTTTTTAAAATCAATTACTTTAAATAAAAAAAAAAATAAAAAAACAGATCTCTATATTGGTTTTTTTGGATACGAATTATTAAATCACTTAATTGGAATTAAATTTTTAAAACAAAAAACTAATCACTTTCCAAAGGGAATTTTTTATAAACCTGAAACTTTAATAAGTTTAAATGAAAATTTATTATTTAAAGATCCATTAATAGAAAACAAATACAAAAAATTTAAAATAAATATTAACAAAAAAAATTACACAAAAATTTTTAATAAGTTTAAAAAAAAAATCAAACAAGGTGAAACATATCAAATTAAAATATGCACCAAATACAAAAATAAATCAAAGATAGACCCTTTAGATTTCTTCTGTAGATTATCCAAATCTAATCTTGCCCCAGAAGCCTTTTTGATTAAAGACAAAAATTATTCAGTTATTAGCTGCTCTCCAGAAACCTTAATCGAAAAAAAAGGAAGATCAATAATAACTAAGCCAATTGCAGGTACCTTAAAGAAAAAAAAAAGTTTAAACAAAAGAAAAGCTCTTCGATATTTTAAGAAAAATATTAAGGAGACTAAGGAGCATAATATGATTGTTGATATGGAACGAAGTGATTTATCGCGTATTTGTGTTCCTGGATCAGTTAAAATTAAAAAAGAAAAAACTGTAGAGGAATACAAGGATTTGTTTCACTACGTGAGTTTGATAAAAGGTAAATTGAATGAAAAAGCTAAAACAATTGATATAGTTAAATCAATGATGCCTGGAGGTTCTGTAATAGGGTGTCCTAAAATAAACACGCTTAATCTCCTTAACAAACAAGAAAAGGAAAATAGAAATATTTATACTGGCAGTTTTGGTTATATAAAATTTAATGGAGATATGAGGTTTAATATAATTATACGTTCAATACTAAATTTTAAAAATACTTCAGAAATTTCAGTTGCCTCAGGTGTTGTAATTGATAGTAACGCTAATCACGAGTTTAATGAAAATTTTATAAAAGCTAAAGCTCTAATAGATTTGTTTAAATGATATATGTAATTGACCATAAAGACTCATTTACTCACAACGTAGTACATCAATTATCTTTGTTTGATAAAGTTAAATGTACAAATTATGACGAGATTAATATTAGATATTTAAAAGGTGCATCAACAATTGTTTTATCTCCAGGACCTGGATCTCCAAAAGACTACCCAATAACTAGTAGAATTTATAAAAAATTTAAAGGAAAAAAAAGAATAGTTGGAATTTGTTTAGGATTTCAACAAATATTATTTTGTGAGGGTGCAAAAATAGTACAACAAAAACAAATTTATCATGGGTTTCAGTCGAAAATAAAAGTTGTAAGTAAAAATTCTATTTTTAAAAATAAAAATATTTATAAGGTAGGTCGTTACCATTCTTTAAAGTTGAAAGAACCATTTTATTCCAAAAATTTTGACATAACCATGAGATGTGATATTTCAGGATCAGCAATGGCGTTAGAAAATAACATTGATAAAATTTATGGATTTCAATTTCACCCTGAATCTTTTTTAACTGTAAATGGTAACTTACTTATTAAAAAAATCTTATCAGCTTAAAGATCTTAAAGAGACAGAATTTCAAGATCTCTGGGGCGATCATGGAGTATTTACTACCATGTGGATTTATGGCTCATCTCCAAAAATTCTTTTCTTTGAAGAACATATTAAAAATTTATTAAAATCAATAAAAAAATATAAAATTTTTAAACCTTCTATAAAAAAGGATATTAATAAATTAATTAAAAATAATTTAGATCCTAAAAAAAATTATAACCATTTATTAAGAGTTGCTTTAAATAAAAAAATAATATCAATTTCTTTAAGAAAAAGAATAAAACCAAAACTTGATTTCAATTTGAAACTTATAAAATTAAAAAGAGAAAAACCTGAATATAAAAATCTTAAGTACAAAGAAATTTTAAAACATTTGGCGAAAATGGATAATTCTAGATCTGATATTGGATTATGTTCAGATAAAAAAATATTTGAAACTGGTACTTCAAATATTTTTTTTGTAAGAAATAATAAATTATATTCTCCTGCAAAAAATTGTTATAAGGGGATCACTTATAAATTTTTTGAATCTAAAGTGAAAAAAATAAATAAAAAAGATATAATGATTGATACATTGTCAAAATTTGATGAAATTATTTTGATAGGTTCGGGAAAAGGTGTTGCCTCTGTTAAGACCGTAGACAAAATTGGATGGAAAAGAAAAAGTTTAAAAACCTTTAATTTGCTAAATAATCATTATTCACTAGCTGCAAAAAAATACCCAAGTATTAATTGATGGTTAAAGATCCCAATAATCCTTGTCTTTTTTGCAATTCTCAAAGAAGTGGTATCGCTCATGAAAATGAACTGGCATATGCAAGTTACGACACATACCCTGTATCTAATCTTCATTGCTTAATCGTCCCCAAAAGACATCTACGTGATTATTTTGACTTAACTAATGAAGAGTTACTAGCATGTAATGAACTAATCAAAATAATAAAGAATGAGGTCACCACAAAAGATAAAACCGTTAAAGCTTTTAATATTGGAACAAATGCTGGAAAAATTTCAGGCCAATCCATTATGCATTGTCATATTCATCTTATACCTAGAAGAGATGGAGATGTAGAGAATCCCCAAGGAGGAGTTAGATCTGTAATTCCTAAAAATCAACACTACAAACGAAAAATATAAATTTTAAGTTGTTATTAAGGACAAAATAACCAATAGTTTATGTTGATATGAAGATTTAACTAGATTAGAAAATCTTTTAAATTAGATCAAAATAATTTAATTTAAGGATAAAATGTTAAATACAAATCCATTTTCTGCTTTAGCAGAGACAGTTTCTCCACTTGCTATGCAAAGTTTTATTATTGCAATGATAGTATTAATTGCAGCTGGAACAATTATACAAATGATTTCTCACAGGAACTTAACATATTTTTTTAATAATGCTAAAAAAGCAAAACTTAATGCAACAAAAGAACTTGGTGTAGGGGAAAAAGTATCTATCGTTGCAAAAACAACTGTTTACGATATTGGCACTACCTCTGAGCTTGGGTTTGGTAAAAGAAGATTAGCCCATGTACTTGGAATGTATGGTACAATTTTATTTTGGGTTGCATCTGCCGTTTTAGTTTTTGGCTATACAGGAGGTGAAAAATCATCTTCAACTATTTGGTCTATGATATGGCATATAGGAGCAATATTAACATGTGTTGGTGGGTATTGGTTCTGGTTTTTTTTAAGAGTGGATGTTTCAGCCGAAGCACATCCATGGTACAGAATTATTAAAGCAGACTTATTTGTTTTAGCTTTGTTAGCTTGTGCAACATTTGGTTTGTTATGGTCATATACTCAGTTTTATGGACAAACAGGATTATCATATTTATTTTTAACTTTATTTGTAGTTTCGAATTTAATTTTATTTGGAGGAATTTACTGGTCTAAATTTGCGCATATGTTTTATAAACCTGGAGCAGCAATTCAAAAAAATTTGGCAGAAGCTGATGGATCAAGGGACAATCTACCACCACCAGCAGATGCACCTGAACAATTTGGTTTAGGTATAAAAAGAGAGCAACCTAAACATTATTAATTATGATAAAATTAAAAAAGGAGAAAAAATAATATGTCAACTTTCGTATACATGACAAGATGTGATGGATGTGGTCACTGTGTAGATATATGCCCATCAGATATAATGCACATAGATGAAAACATTAGACGTGCTAAAAATATAGAACCTAATTTTTGTTGGGAGTGTTATTCATGTGTAAAAGCTTGTCCTAATCACGCAATTGATGTCAGAGGTTATGCTGACTTCGCTCCGATGGGTCACAGTGTAAGAGTTAGAAGAGAAGAGGAAAAAGGTACTATTTCTTGGAAGATTAAATTTAGAAATGGAACTACTAAGGATTTTGTTTCACCTATAACAACAAAACCATGGGGTAAATTTATTCCTAAATTAGCTGAAGGAGATACACCTAATCAGGGAGAGATTAATTCTCAAAGATTATATAGTGAACCAGAAGGGCTTAACATTGATGGAGAGCTACCAAGTGTTCCAAAAGACTCTTTTAAAAAAGGAGTTTATTATTAATGGCAAAACATAAAACACATTTTGAAGATTGTGATATTCTAGTAGTTGGTGGTGGTATGGCCGGTACTGGTGCTACTTTTGAAGCAAGACACTGGGGTAGAGACATGAAAATCGTTTGTGTTGAAAAAGCTAACATAGATAGAAGTGGAGCTGTTGCTCAAGGTCTTTACGCAATCAATTGTTACATGGGAATGCAGTGGGGTGAAAATCAGCCAGAGGACCATGTCAGATATGCACGAAATGACTTAATGGGAATGGTAAGAGAAGATTTAGGTTACGACATGGCTCGTCATGTTGACTCTACAGTTCATATGTTTGATGAATGGGGTCTTCCTATGATGAAGAATGAAGAAACCGGCAGATATCTTAGAGAAGGAAAATGGCAGATAATGATACATGGTGAAAGTTATAAGCCAATTGTTGCAGAAGCAGCAAAAAAGTCTGCAGATAAAATTTATAATAGAATAATGATCACTCATCTTTTGATGGATGAAGCTCAAGAAAATAGAGTTGGTGGAGCTGTAGGTTTTAACATGAGAACAGGAGATTTTCATGTTTTTAGAGCAAAAGCTGTAATTGTTTCAGCAGGTGGAGCCTCTCATATATTTAAACCTAGAGCTGTTGGTGAAGGTATGGGTAGAACATGGTATGCACCGTGGAGTAATGGATCAGCTTATGCATTACCTATTGCAGCTGGAGCTAAAATGACACAAATGGAAAACAGAATTGTGTTATGCAGATTTAAAGATGGTTATGGACCCGTTGGTGCGTATTTCCTTCATTTAAAAACTTATACTCAAAATGCTAATGGTGAAAACTATGAAAAAAAATGGTATGATCAAACTAAAGAATTAGTAGGTGAATACATTGATCATCACCCAACACCAACTTGTTTAAGAAATCACGCTTTTATTCAAGAAACTATGGCAGGTGGTGGACCAATCCAAATGGTTACAACAGAGGCATTCCAAGATCCACATTTAGAAACTGTGGGTTGGGAAAACTTCTTAGGGATGACAGTTGGTCAGGCTGTAGTTTGGGCATCTCAAAACATTGATCCAAAATATACAAATCCTGAATTAACAACGTCAGAACCATATGTTATGGGTTCACATGCTACTTGTTCAGGAGCTTGGGTAAGTGGACCTGAAGATTTATCTCCTCCAGAATATTTCTGGGGATATAATAGAATGCTGACAATTGATGGTCTATTTGGTGCTGGAGATACTGTTGGTGGAAGTGCACACAAATTTTCTTCTGGATCATTTACAGAAGGTAGATTAGCCGCAAAAGCTGCTGTTAAATATATTGAGGATAAAAAAGCTGAAGGTTTAAAGGTTTCAGATAAACAATGTGAGGATTTTAAAGCTAAAGTTTATAAACCCCTTGAAACTTACAAAGTTGCTCAAAATGAAATAACTGGCGGAACAGTATCCCCGAGTTATATTTCTCCAATTCAAGGACTTCAACGTTTACAAAGGATTATGGATGAATATGTTGGTGGAATTGCGACTAACTACATGACTAACGCTAACATGTTAAAAAGAGGTTTGGAGCTTTTGACTTGGCTGGAGGAAGACCTAGAAAATGTTGGAGCTGAGGATTATCATCAACTTATGAGAGCTTGGGAGCTTAAACACAGAGCTATTACATCTCAGTGTGTAACAGAACATACAATGTTTAGAGAAGAAACTAGATGGCCGGGGTATTACTATAGAGGAGATCATATGAAACTTGATGATGAAAACTGGCACTGTTTAACTGTTTCTAGAAGAGATCCTAAGACAGGTAAATTTAGTCTTGAGAAAGTTCCTGTTTACCATATCGTGGATGAGAACGAGAAGAAAAAAGCCTCTTAAAATTTAAATTACAAATAAATATGGATATTTTATCTAAAACTGATGATGAAATATATGAATTAGCTAAACCAATTTGGGATAATTTAGTAAAATCGTCTAATCTTAAAGATTATGGAGGATTTACAAGAGATTTCTCTACTCAGATGCTTTTTGGAGCAAATGAAGTTGAATTAGGTAAACAGTGGGCAAATAATAAATTAATTGTAAATTTAAAGGAAACTTTCGAACCTTTTGGATGCTTAAGACGAGGGGATCACGTAACTGTTTTGATAAAACAGACGAACAAGGAACTGCCTGGAGAGTTCTTAGGTAGATTAGTTCTAGGCATAGAAGACAACCTTATCAAAGTTTATGGTGCAACAATTTATTAAAAAAATTGGCATAAATTAAATAATTATTTGACAAATTACTAGCTGGGTGTATTCACATATTGAATGCATTTTTCAGAAATAAAAATTTTAAACAAACTCCCCAGATTAAAATCATCATATATTAAAGTAGGCATTTTAATGAGTTTACTTGCATACTGGGGCGTAATCTTAGTTGGAACTTTTGTTACTTTTAACTAAGTTATTTTTAAGCAGCATTTTTTAAGTTTATATGGAAGTATTTTTGCCAATTGCACAAGTATTTGTTAATCCTATAGAAATACTTTTGTTAAGTGCAATAGTTGGAGTTCTTTCAGGATTGTTTGGAGTTGGAGGTGGTTTTTTAATGACGCCATTTCTTATTTTTCTAGGCATCCCACCAGCTTATGCAGTAGCAAACGAGGCTAATAATATTTTAGCTACATCAGTATCTGGTTCAACTACATACTATTTAAAAAATATCTTGGATTATAAAATGGGTTTTATAATAGTAATTGGTGGTGCAATTGGAACCACTATAGGAATTTATACATTCACATATTTTAAAGGTATTGGAAAAATAGATACCGTAATTTCATTAGCCTATATGTATATTTTAGCTATAATTGGTACTTTAATGCTTGTTGAGAGTTTAAGAGAAATAGATCAGGCAAAAAGAAATGTTTTAGCTAAAAAAAAGGCACATGTGCATTACTGGATACACGGACTTCCACTTAGAATGAGATTTCCTAAATCAAAGTTGTATGAGAGTATTTTTACTCCAATTATTATAGGTCTTATTGTTGGATTTATTGCCGCTATTATGGGAATTGGTGGAGCTTTTATTTTAGTTCCAGCAATGATTTATATAATAAAGATGCCAACAAAGTTAGTTCCAGGAACTTCTTTATTTGTGACAATTTTTGTTAGCGTAATAGTAACTTTCTTGCACTCGTTTAATTATGGGTCAATAGATTTACTTTTAGTTTTAATGCTGGTTATTGGTTCAATAATAGGAGTTCAAGTAGGTCAAAAAGTTGGTGAGAGAATTGATAGCTCTGGATTGAGAGCTTTACTAGCAATATTATTATTAATTGTTGGAATAGCTATTGCTTATGACACTTTTTTTGCTAGTGAAATTTTAAATAATAATCAATCAACTGTAAGTAAAGACCTTAACTTTTTTTCAGAATTTATTATCGATTTTTCCAAAGAGATGCCATTTTTTTATGGTTTGTTCACAATTATGTTTGCTATCATTTTAGGAGTTGCTGCAGCATTCATGAGGAAATTTGTGTCTAACTTAAAAATAAAATTACTTATTAAAGCTAAATAATATAATTAATAAATATGTCTATTGTAACAATTGAAATTAATCCAACTGTTGCCATAGAAATAAAACCTACAAGAAAAGGCTTATAGCCCATATTTTTGATTTCCCTTAAATTTGTTGAAAGACCTATCGCTGCCATTGCCATTGTTAAAAAAATTTTTGATAAAAATTTTATATTTTCTACTGTACTAGACCAAATTTCATTTTGGTTAACAAAGAATATGTGATCACCTAAATTTCTTAAAATTATCATGGCTATAAAACCTATTACAAAGTAAGGAAAAATACTTATAATTGAGTAATTTTTCTTTTTAATTTGACCTCTAGAATACAGATAGGCAAATAGAGGTATCATAATTATTAAAAATGTATTTCTAATCAATTTAGTTACTGTTGAGATATTTAAAGTTTCAGGACTATTAAATTGTTGGTCATAAATTAGTCCAGCTGCTGCAACTTGAGCAGTCTCGTGAATAGCAGTACCTAAAAATAAACCAATAAATAATGACTCACCATTAAAATAAAAATTAGCAAAGTAAGGGTAAATGAGCATCGAAAGAATACCAAATAAAGTAATATTAGCAATTGCATAGGATACCTCATTTTTTTTTGCATTTATCACAGGAGCCATTGCCATTATTGCTGTAGTACCACAAACTGTACTGCCAACAGAAATAAGATAGGACATACGTTTTGGGATTATTATTTTTCTACTTATAAGTTTTATAACTAATAAAACACTTAGAATACAAATTATTATTAATGGGATTGCTATTTTTCCAAATTCTAAAAATGCAAAAGGTTTAAGTTGAATTCCTAAACAAATAATACCAAGCTTTAAAATATTTTTTTGAGTAAAGTCCAAACCTTTTAAAAAAATTTCCCTAATTTGAAAAATGTTTCCAAAAAAAATACCAGATAATATTGCAATCATTGCTGTAGATATAGGGCTTTTTTCATAACCCAATAATTCTATTCCAATAATGTTATTTATTCCTTGTGATAAAGTATAAAGGACGAATGCTAAAATTATACCAGGTATTAATACCAAGTACTTTTTATAAATCATGAAATCGAAAAATTAATTAGGCACTTCTATAAAGTTTAGTCATAACAAACTCTTTATGACCTAAAGCTTCTGCACAAGTTAAACGGCCATTAGCTACTCTTAAAGTTGTTTTAATTAATTCATCGCCGCCTTGTGATAAATTCATTTCTCTTGTAAGTATTTTTGAAACATCACAATCAATATGTTCACCCATACTTTTAACAGTTAAAGGATTAGCAGTTAGTTTAATGACGGGTTCAATTGGATTTCCAACAATGTTACCTTGTCCAGTTGGAAATAAATGAATATTAAAACCGGCTGCTGCTTGAAGAGTTACACATTCAGCTGCAGCTGAAGACGTATCCATAAAATATAAACCTTTTCCTTTAGTTGGTTCTTCTGCTGGTTCAAGAACATCAATAAATTTACAATTTCCAATTTTTTGAAAGTTTCCAAATGCCTTTTCTTCGATGGTAGTTAATCCACCTGCAATGTTTCCAGCTGTTGGCTGACTTTCAGAAAGATCATCTGTAGCTTCCTTTAATATAAAGTCATTGTATGCATTCCAAGTTTTCATAAATTTATCT
The DNA here is from genome assembly GCA_902539035.1 of uncultured Pelagibacteraceae bacterium. Taxonomy (GTDB): domain Bacteria; phylum Pseudomonadota; class Alphaproteobacteria; order Pelagibacterales; family Pelagibacteraceae; genus Pelagibacter. The sequence continues at coordinate 18,742 of CACBHL010000011.1, read as the reverse complement.
GAAGCCTCTTTAGTTGCTCCTCTTGTAGCACAAACTTTTTCAGCACCTGTTAGTTCTGAGGTTTCTCCAAAGCATAAATGAACACCTAGAGGCTCCAATTTATCCATTAAATTTCCAACTGTTGGATTTGAAGCTAAACCAGATGTAGTATCAGACTCGCCACATTTAACAGATATCCATAGATCACTAAGAGGACATTCTTCTCTTTGTTTCTCTGATGCCCACATAACAAATTCTTGAGCTTTCTTTGAGGCTTTCATTGTAGTTCCGATATCGCCTGTTCTTTCAATGTGAAATCCTTCAACTGGTTTTCCAGTTTTTGCAATTCCATCAACAATTTTTTTAGTCCATTTTGGTTCAATTCCTATTACAATAACAGCTGCAACATTTGGATTACAACCAGTTCCAATCATTGTTCTAAAATGAAGTTCTAAATCTGCACCAAACTGAAGTCTTCCATAAGAATGTGGAAGCGCGATTGTCCCTTTAATGTTATTTGCAACTGCTTCAGCACATGCATTTGAAATATCATCAACAGGAAGAATAATTACATGATTTCTTGTACCTGCTCTGCCATTCTCTCTTTTATAACCTAAAAAACTTTTTGGTATTTCCATTACATTACCACTTTTTAGTTTTTACATTATGAACATGTACATGCTCGCCTTTTTTCGCAGATTTCACAACTTTACCAATATCGTGACCATATTTTAAAATCGTATCACCTTCATTTAGATCAGTCATAGCAATTTTGTGACCCAAGGGTATTTCATCTAATGATTGTATATTTACTGTGCTATCATCTTCCATTATCCAACAAGAACAATCTTGTTTTGCAGTGATTTTTTCTATTACCACTACGCCCACATTATCTGTTTTGTCATGAATTATAATATCTGTTGCCATATATAGTGTCGAAATGTTTGTTTGAATTTCCCAAAATCTTATATATTAATCCCTAAAATTAACAAACGAATTTTAAAAGTATTAAATTTACACATTAGAGAGGCACTAGTTTATGACAAAAATGACAACAGAAGAAGCTTTTGTAAAAGTTTTACAAATGCACGGAATTGAACACGCCTTTGGAATTATTGGCTCAGCCTTCATGCCAATTTCAGATATTTTTCCAGATGCTGGTATCACATTCTGGGATGTTGCTCACGAAACTAATGGTGGATTAATTGCAGATGGTTACACAAGAGCCACAGGTAAAATGTCAATGGTTATTGCTCAAAATGGTCCTGGAATTACAGGTTTGGTAACACCAATTAAAACCGCTTACTGGAATCATACACCTCTTTTATTGGTTACACCTCAAGCTGCTAACAAAACTATGGGCCAAGGTGGCTTTCAAGAGGTTGAACAAATGAATTTATTTAAAGATATGGTTTGTTATCAAGAAGAAGTTAGAGACCCATCTAGAATGGCAGAGGTATTAAATAGAGTTATTGAAAAAGCTATTAGAGGATCAGCTCCAGCACAAATCAATGTACCAAGAGATTATTGGACTCAAGTTATTGATATAGATCTACCTCCTATTGTTAGATTAGAAAGACAAGCTGGTGGTGTTGATGCAATTAAAAAAGCTGCGGATTTGTTATCTAATGCAAAATTTCCAGTAATTTTATCTGGAGCAGGTGTAGTTATTGGAAGTGCTATTGAAGATTGTAAAAAACTTGCAGAAAAATTAGATGCCCCAGTTTGCTCTGGTTATCAGCACAATGATAGCTTTCCAGGAAGTCATCCTTTAGCAGCAGGACCTTTAGGTTACAATGGTTCAAAAGCTGGGATGGAATTAATTAAACAAGCAGATGTAGTTTTGGCTTTGGGAACAAGATTAAATCCTTTTTCAACTTTACCAGGTTATGGAATGGATTACTGGCCAAAAGATGCAAGTATTATTCAAGTAGATATGAACTCAGATCGAATTGGTTTAACAAAAAAAGTTTCAGTTGGTATTTGTGGAGATGCAAAACTAGTTGCTCAACAATTACTTTCTCAACTTTCTCCAACAGCTGGTGATAAAGATAGACAAAAAAGAAAAGATATAATTCATCAAACTAAATCTGCATGGTTACAAAAATTATCAAGTTTAGATCATGAAGAAGATGATGAGGGAACAGTTTGGAATAAAGAGGCAAGGGAAAGAGACTCTGACAGAATGTCTCCAAGACAAGCTTGGAGAGCAATTCAAGCTGGTATGCCTGAGGATGTAATTATTTCAAGTGATATTGGAAATAATTGTGCAATTGGAAACGCTTATCCAACATTTGAAAAAGGAAGAAAGTATTTAGCTCCAGGATTATTTGGTCCTTGTGGATATGGTTTTCCATCAATTTTGGGTGCAAAAATTGGATGTCCAGATACACCAGTAATTGGTTTTGCAGGTGATGGTGCATTTGGCATTAGCATGAATGAAATGAGCTCATGTGCAAGAGAGGAATGGCCTTCAATAACAATGGTAATATTTAGAAATTATCAATGGGGAGCAGAAAAAAGAAATTCTATCTTATGGTTTGATGATAATTTTGTTGGAACTGAACTTGATCCAGAACTTAGCTATGCAAAGGTAGCTGATGCTTGTGGTTTAAAAGGAGTAACAGTTAAAACAATGGAAGAAACTACCAATGCTATCAAGCAATCCTGTGATGATCAAAAGAAGGGAATTACAACATTTATTGAAGTAATTTTAAATCAAGAGCTTGGTGAACCATTTAGACGAGATGCGATGAAAAAACCAGTTAGGGTTGCTGGTATTAAAAAAGAAGATATGAAAAAACAGCCTTCTTTAAGTTCTTAATGTAGATCTGTATCTGGCCAGTCTTTATTATTGAATCTATCTAGTTCTTTTTTGGTAATTGGACGGAATAAAACCCAAACTATAACAATAACTAAAACTGTAAGTATTAATGTTTGCATAATTTAATTTATTAATGACATTGGATCCAGTCTAGTTTGAAACCAATTAACTCTAAAATCTAGATGTGGGCCAGTTGATCTCCCAGTTGAACCAACTGTTCCAATGATATCTCCTTGATTAATATTATCACCTACTGAAACTAAAACATTTTCAAGGTGTGAGTATATTGTAGAAATTCCATGGCCATGATCCATTATTACGGTTCCTCCAGTATAATATAAATCATCTTCTGCCATAGTAACAGTTCCAGATCCAGAGGATTTAATCATCGTTCCTTGTTTAGCAGCAATATCAATTCCATAGTGTGGCCATCGTGGTTTACCATTTAAAATCCGTTGACTGCCATAAACACCACTTATAATTCCTTCAACTGGCATAATAAATTTTTCTTTAAAATATTGCAGATTTGAATTTATTGCTCTTGCTTCACCTATTGCATTGTTTTCTTTTTTAATTCTTTTGTATACAGATTCAGGGGGAGTAACCTTACTTTCTTCGAGACCATCAATTCTTTGAATGTTATATTTTCTTTTAAGAATTTTTTTTGTAAATGTTGTTTTTTTTCCATTGAGAATTTTTGTAAAAGTAAGATCATATTTTTGGTCTCTATCAATTCCAAAAACAAAGTCTCCATCCTTTGAGACTTTTACCTCTTTTTTCCCAACTAAAATTTTAGCATTAGGGTTGGTTTGACCAAGTATGAAATGGCCTTGTAAAAATTTTCCTTGGAACTCAATTGCATATACAGGAGATATTAAAAATAATAAAACTAGAAAAATTCTGTAAATTATTGAGCTGTCCATCCACCATCTATTATAATTGATGTTCCAGTGATCATAGAAGAAGCTGGAGATGCTAAAAAGCAAACTGTAGTTGCAATATCACTTTCAGTTGCAACCTTTCCTATTGGAATTTTACCCAAAACTAGTTTTTTAAACTTATTATTTTTAAAAAATTTTTTTACCATTGGGGTTTCAACAAATGTTGGAGCTACCGAGTTAACTCTTATATTTTTTTTTGCTAATTCAACACCCATTCCTTTAGTTAATCCTTCTATTCCAAATTTAGTCATATTATAAACATTTCTTCCAATCATACCTACATGACCAAGTTGTGAAGACATATTTATAATCGAACCAGACCTTTTTTTATTTTTAATCATTTTTTTTACAACCAATTGAGCAACATTAAATGCAGCTTTAAGGTTTAAATCCACTAAATAGTTCATGCTTGATTGTTTTATTTTTTCAAAAGGTTCAGGAATATTTGTCCCAGCATTATTAACTAAAATATCAATAATTTTAATTTTATTTAATTTTTCTCTCAAATCCTGATAGTTCATCACATCACACTCAATTTTAATGACTTTGCCTTTAACTTTTTTAATATCTTTTTCTAATTTGTTTAAATCAGATTGAGTTCTACTCAATGCAATAACTGTTGCACCTGCTTCTGCTAGTGCAATAGAACAAGCTCTTCCAAGTCCTTTTCCAGCACCAGTTACTAAAGCATATTTTTTTTTGAGATTTATTTTCTGAAGATACATTATAATAATAATATTTTAATATCTGTGTAAATCAACTCAACTGCAACAACCAAAATTGCTAATAATCCAAGCCAAGCTATCCATCTGTATTTTTTAATCCATCCAGATATTAGTGTAGCAGCTGTAGCCATCAATATAATTGATAAAACTAAACCAAATACAAGAAGTCCATAATGTTCACCAGCAGCACCCGCAACACCTAAAACATTATCTAAACTCATTGTGAAATCAGCTAAAAGAACAGTCCAAATTGCTTTTAAGAAACTAGAGTTATCTACTTTAATATCTTCCTCTTTTTCAGATCCTTTAATTACATCTACGTAAAGTTTGTAAACAATATAAAGTAATAAAAGTCCTCCAATAAGTCTTAACCCTGTAATTTGTAAAAGATAAGCAGTAAGAAGCGTTAGTATTATTCTGAGTATTACTGCACCTCCTATACCCCAAAATATAACTTTTTTTCTTTGTGCAGGTGGAAATTTGGATGCAACCATACCAATGATAATTGCGTTATCCCCAGCTAAAACTAGATCAATAAATATTATTTGTGTTAAAATTGCTATTTGTTCAGGAGCAAATAATTCAGCAAACATTAATGATTAAGTATCATGTCTGCACCTTTTTCTGCAATCATTATTGTAGGAGCATTAGTATTGCCTGATGTAATATTTGGCATTATGGATGCATCAATCACTCTTAGATTTCTTACTCCTCTGACCCTTAGTTTTTCATCAACAACTGACATTTCGTCTAGACCCATTTTACAAGTCCCAACAGGATGAAAAATTGTCTGAGCGTAATTTGAAGCTTCTTTTACTAGTTCTTCGTCATCATTAATATTAATTCCAGGCCTATATTCTTCTGGTGAATACTTTTTAAAAGTTTCAGACTCCATGATTATTTTTCTAGTTAATTTTAGACCTTTAGCTGCAATCATTCTATCATTATCAGTTGATAGGTAGTTTTGTTTTATTTTTGCATAAGTTCTAGAATCTTTATCTACGATACTGACATAACCTCTGCTTGTAGGTTTTATGTTAGACACTGTTGGTGTAAAAGCATGGAAGTCATGATTTTTAGTAGCACCCAATGTATCCATACTCATTGGCTGAACATGCCATTGCAAATCTGGTAATTCTAGTGAAGAGTCGCTTTTAGCAAACATGCAAAGTTGACTAGCTCCCATAGTCATAGGACCAGTTCTCCTGAAAATATATTCCAATCCAATCATTAAATTTCCAAATAGACTATTAATTTTTTTGTTTAAAGATTTTAGACCATTTATTTTATAAATAGGTCTTAACATAAGATGATCATGTAAATTTTCACCAACTCCATTTAAATTATGTACCATTTCTATTCCAAGGTTTTTTAGTTTTTCTGTACTTCCAATTCCTGATACTTGTAAGATTTGCGGAGATCCAATAGCACCTGAAGATAATATTATTTCTCTATTAGCTTCGACTTTTTTTAACTCATCTCCTTGCCAAAATTCAACGCTTTTAGCTATTTTATTTTCAAAGATTATTTTTTTTACGTGTGCATGTGTAATAATTTCTAAATTTTTTCTATTTTTAATTGGATTTAAATACCCCACAGATGTACTACATCTAAAACCATCTTTTTCTGTAACTTGAAAATATCCACATCCATGATTATCCCCAGTATTAAAATCTTTAGTTTTAGGTATTCCAAACTCTTCTGCTGCATTTTGAAATTCATCTAAAAGTGGAAGATGAATTCTTTGATCAGAAACTGATAGTGGTCCATTTACACCATGAAATTCGTTTTTACCTCTCTCTTGATCTTCAGCTTTTATAAAATAAGGTAACACATCATCCCATCCCCAACCAGTATTTCCTAATTGTCTCCAAACATCATAGTCTCTATTTTGACCCCTTATATATAGCAATCCATTTATTGATGAACTTCCTCCTAAAGTTTTACCTCTAGGATATCTAATTGAAATGTTGTTCATACTTTCATCAGGCTCAGTTTTGTAGCACCAGTCAGTTTTTGGGTTGTGCATAGTTTTAAAATAACCAACAGGTATATGTATCCAGGGATAATTATCTTTACCACCAGCCTCCAAAAGTAAAACTTTATGACTAGGATTTTCTGATAATCTATTGGCAAGTACACAGCCAGCTGATCCAGCTCCAAGAATTATAAAATCAAAATTATCCATATTTTAGAACCTTTATAAGTGAAATTTATTTTTTTTGTAATAAATCTGTACAAAAATATTGTAAATACCAATATTAGCACTTGTTTTGGATTTCAATATTTGAGAAGCTAATTCTTTTAAAAATAAAGAGAGGGAAAAAAATGAAAAAAATCATTTCAATGTTATTTGCAGTCGCAATGGTGTTTGGATTTATTTCAAATGCTAATGCTGCAAAAACACTAAAATGTCAGACAGTTCTTAACACTAAAGCTGATGAAGTTAAGATGTTAAAAGACTTTACTGACACTGTTACAACTTTGACATCTGGATCTCTAAAGTTTGAAATTTTACCTGCAGGAGCTGTTGTTGGTGTAAAAGAAACTTTAGATGCAGTTGATAAAGGTCTAATCGATTGTGGTTTCGCATGGACTCACTATTGGTCAGGTGATCACCCTGCAGCTATGTTATTTGGTTCGCCAGTAGCTGGTGGTGGTGTAGGTATTGATAATATCGCATTCTTATCTTGGTTCCAATATGGTGGTGGAAAAGAATTATATGACCAATTATGGAAAGAAATGGGAAGAGACATTAAAGGATTTATGATTCAACCAGTTGGACCAGAAGCTTTAGGTTGGTTTCCAAAACCAATTAAAGATATGGCAGACTTTAGAAAATATAAATTCAGAACTCCTCCAGGAATTCCAGGACAAACTTATAAAGATATCGGTATAGCATCTGTAGCTATGGGTGGTGGAGATATTCTACCAGCTTTGGAAGCAGGTACAATTGATGCTGCTGAATGGTGTTGTCCAAAACCAGACTTAACTTTTGGTTTCCAAAAAGTATTGAAGCACTACTACCTACAAGGTTTACACCAAGTAGTCGTAAATGCTGACTTTTATATTACTGGAAAAACTTATAATGCAATGTCTGATCATGAGAAGAAGTCTCTTGAAGTAGCTGCTAATGCATCATTAGCGAAATCTTTAAGTTACAGAATCTATGAGAATGGTAAAGCTTTGAAAGAACTTACAGAAGTTCATGGAGTAATTTTAGAAGATACACCTTCGGATTATTTCACAGAATATATGGCTGCTGCTAAAGCTTCTTTAAACAAGAATGCTGCAGATAACAAATTTTTCAATGAAGTATATACTTCAATGAAAGAATTTGCTGATATAGCAGTTCCTTTCTGGAGCGGTTCTCAAATGTCAAATGCTAAGCTAGGAATGGCTCACGCAGCAACATTAAAGTAATCAGTAATTAATCATAAATTATATAATTAGAGCGGACTTAATTGTTCGCTCTAATTTTTTTTGACAGAATTTATATGGCAGAAGAACCAACTAAATTAGATATATCTGATGAAATGATTGCCGAAAGGCGAGGTGGTTCAGGTAAAATGCCAGAAGATATGCCATCATGGATGGCTAGCTCTATAGTTAATATTGATAAATTTAGTAAATGGGTTGGTAATGTTGTTTGCTGGATTTTAATGCCTTTAATTTTTGCGATGACTTATGAAGTGCTTGCAAGAAAATTATTTTTAGCCCCAACAATTTGGGCTTACGATATAAGTCGTTTTTTGTATGGAGCATTATTCATGCTGGGTGCTGCATACGCTCTTTCTAAAGGTGTACATATAAGAGCTGACTTTTTATATAGAAATTTCAAAACCAAAAACCAAGGTAAGATAGATTTTTGGCTATATCTTTTATTTTATTTTCCAGGATTATTAGTTTTCCTTTATATGACAATTGGATTTGTTGGAGAGTCTATTCAAAGAGGTGAGAAAGGTATGGACACTACATGGATGCCCTATATGTGGCCTATTAAATCTTGTTTATTGATTGGAATTGTTTTTTTATTAATTCAAGGAATTTCAGAGTTATTTAAAAGTTATTGGGCTGCCACAAAAGGCAAGTGGCCTGGAGAAGAAAAATGATTGCTGAACTTATAGATCCAGCTATTTTAGGCTTTATTCTTGTAGGGGTAATGCTTTTTGCTATCTTTGTTGGTTTTCCGATTTCATTTACATTAATTTTTTTAGGATTTGTTTTTGGTTATTTAGGTTTTGGTAAGCTAGTATTTTACTTAATGACCCTCCAATTTTCGATGGTCATGACCGAACAAACACTCGCCGCAGTCCCGCTCTTTGTCTTTATGGGTATAATGATGGAGCAAGCAGGTTTGATGGAAAGATTATTTTCTTCATTCCAAATGATGTTAGCAAAAGTAAAAGGATCTTTATATTATGCAGTATTATTTGTTTCCGTCATTTTTGCTGCAGCAACAGGTATCGTTGGTGCATCAGTTACTATTTTGGGAATCATGGCCGCTAAGTCAATGAATAGATCAGGATATGATGTAAGGTTAGCAGCAGGAACTATAACTGCTGGAGGGACTTTAGGGATATTAATACCTCCAAGTATTATGCTTGTTGTAATGGGACCCATCATGGAAATTCCAGTAATCGATTTATTTGCTGCTGCTATAATTCCAGGAATTCTACTTGCAAGTTTATATGCTGGTTACACCACAATCAGATGTATGATTAACCCAAAATTAGGCCCAGTTCTTCCAGAGGAAATGCGAGCTGCTAGCATGAAAGAAGTATGGGTTGAATTTTTTCTTGGATTAGTTCCCCCCGCAGCTTTAGTTTTTGCTGCTTTAGGAAGTATTTTATTTGGTTTTGCTACACCAACAGAAGCAGCAGGTTGTGGTGCAATGGGTGCTTTACTTCTTTCGATAGCTTATAGAAAGTTAACTCTTCCAAAATTACAAGACGCTTTAGTTAAAACTTTAGAGATTACAGCATTAATAATGGTTTTAGTTGCTGCTTCAAACTTTTTTGGAGCAGTTTTTGCAAGATTAGGTACTCCAACACTATTAACTGAGTTTCTATTAGGTCTAGAAATGAATAAGTACTTAATCTTAGCCATGATAATGGTAATGATTTTTTTGTTAGGATGGCCACTAGAATGGGTGCCAATCGTTATGATTATAGTTCCAATAATATTACCTTTAGTTGAGGCTTTAGGATTTAACTTAACTTGGTTTGCAATATTAGTTGCAGTTAATTTACAAACCGCCTGGCTCTCCCCACCTGTAGCCCTTTCGGCTTATTTTTTAAAAGGAGTAGTGCCTGAGTGGGATTTAAAAGATATTTATTATGGCATGATGCAATTTATGGTCCTACAGGTCATTGGTCTAGTTTTAATTATTATTTTTCCTCAAATTGCCCTCTGGCTGCCAACTCTCTTATATGGACAGTAGAATTTATTAGTTTAAAATAAATTGAGTGAATCAGCCAAAAGTTAAATATTCTCTTTCAAATTGGGATCTTGTTACTGTAAATCCAAATTACAAAACTTGGAATTGGAAGGATCTTTTTTGCTTTTGGGGAGTAAATATACAGAGTGTAATTGGCTTTTCTTTGATTGCATCTCTATATATAATTTATAACCTTAATACTTTTGTTGTATTTTTTGGGACTATTATAGGATCTTTTTTAGTTTATATTTTTTGTAATTTAATAGGCAAACCTTCTCAAAAATTCGGATTACCTTTTGCAGTTCTTTTAAGATCATCTTTAGGTTTTAATGGTGCAAAGTTTTTTGGATTATTAAGAAGTTTAGTTGGAATTTTTCTTTTTGGTATTCAAACATATTTTTTATCAAAGTTAGTAGTCTACCTTATTAGAATACTTATCTTTTCAATAGACAACACTTTGCTAGATCAAGAAATATTCTTAACTTTTTTATTGGGATTAAATATAATTGACTGGATCTCGATTTTATTAGTAATCGTTTTTCAAACAATGCTGTTCAGTATTGGTATTCAATATAATAAAAAACTCATTAATTATTCAGCAATAATAGTCTATGCAGGAATGATAATATTCTTCTTAACTGTCTTTTTGAGTGATGTTAAAATTACTACTCAAGCATTTTCTAATATTTTAAACTTTGAGAATTTTTTAAATCAAAATAATATTTTGCCATTAATAACTGTAGCAGGTACTATTTTTGCTTATTTTTCAATTGTGATTGTAAGTTTTGGAGATTTTACAAGATATGTAAATAATGAGAGAGACTTAACCAAAGGAAACTTAAGCTTAATTCTCAACTTAATAATTTTTTCATTTTTTTCTATTGCTATTGTTGTTGGTTCAGATGTTTTTTTAAATCAAAAATTTCAGGATTTGGATAGAATTTTTACAAATCCAACTGATATAATTGGTAAATTTGATAATCTTCAAATTACAATAGTAGTTCTGTTCTTTATAATAATTGCTTCAGCATCAACAAATTTAGTGGCAAATTATATTCCTTCTCAATACTCACTTATTAATTTTCTTCCAAATAAACTAAATTTAAAAAGTGCAAGTTATACAATTTCCTTTTTAGGATTGTTTGTTGGGATTTTTTGGCTAACTTTTCTAAGTCAAATTGGCATTTTATCTTTTGTAGATACATTCAGTTGTTTTTTTGGGCCCTTATTCGGTGTTATTATTGCCGATTACTATTTAATAAAAAATCAAACTTTAAGTAATAAAGACCTGTATTCGATTGAAAACCAAAGTACTTATTATTATTCAAAAGGGTGGCACATTAAAGGTGCTTACTCAATAATATTAGGTTTTATTTTTTCTGCCTCAACTATATGGAATACTAATTTAATGTTTTTACAATCATATGCATGGATTATAGGTGCATTTATTTCTTGGTTAACGTATTATTTGCTAGCTAAAAAATAATCCATATGCACAAATTTGATTTTGAAAATCAAACAGCTATTATAACTGGGGGAGCCCAAGGTTTTGGATTAGATATTGCTAAAAGATTTCTAGATTCTGGATGTAATGTCTTTATTTGGGATATAGATGAAAATCTTTTAAAAAAAACAATAGATGAAATCAAGAATCCAAATTTGAATTATCATGTAGTTGATGTTTCAAAGTATTCTGAAGTTGAAAAATTTGTTGGCGAAATAACCAGTAAAAATAAAATTGATATTTTAATTAACAATGCAGGCATTACGGGTCCAACAGACCCTCTTTGGAAGTATGATGTCAAAATGTGGAATAAAATAGTTCAAATTAATTTAATGGGCACATTTAATTGCTGCAGGGCAATTGTACCAAATATGATTAAGAATAATTATGGTAGAATAGTTAATGTCGCATCAGTCGCAGGTAAGGACGGTAATGCAAATGCTAGTGCCTATAGCTCTGCAAAAGCGGGTGCTATTGGTCTCACTAAGGCATTAGGTAAGGAATTAGCAGACAAAGATATTGCCGTAAATGCTGTAACACCAGCAGGGGCCAAAACTAGAATTTTGGATCAAATGACTAAAGAACATGTTCTAAGAATGCTTTCCAAAGTTCCAAGAGGGAGATTTCTTGAGATACATGAGTTTACTTCACTAGTTTGTTGGCTTTCTTCACAAGAGAATACTTTTTCAACTGCTGCTGTCTTTGACATAAGTGGAGGAAGATCTACATATTAAATTAATAATTAATAAATCTTACAGATTGTTGAATTAAAAAATAATTTATCTATAAGAAAGATATGTTAAGAATTTTCAATATTATTATTACGTCCATATTTTTATTTAGTTCTGCTGCCGCTGACAATATAAGAATTTTTGAGTTCACTGAGAAAGAGCTTTCAGAACTAGAAGTACGTAAAGTGAGAGGTGCTGATAATAGAACTAATTACTCTGTTGGCTCAAACGAGAATGGTAATTTTTTATTAGCTATTGCAGATAATGCTGCCTCAGGTCTTGGTAAAGAGATTAAAATTAACCTCAATAAAACCCCCTATATTAATATTACATGGAAAATAGAGAAGGATTTAAAAGGAATTAAAGAAAATACAAAAAAAGGGCATGATTATGCAGCTCGTGTTTTTGCAATTAAGAAAACTGGGGCTACACCTTTATCAAATAGAGCAATTAATTATATTTTTTCTAGCAATAGTGAAGTAGGTGAAAATTGGCCCAGTCCTTATACTAAAAAATCAATAGATAATGTATTAGCTTCTACCAAAAACAATTTTAATGAATGGGTTACAGTAAAAGCAAATGTTAAAGAAGATTTTAAAAGATTTCATGATCTAGATGTTGATGAGCTTGATGGGCTAGCAATAATGGCTGACACAGATAATTCAAAAATGAAATCAATTTCTTATTTTCAAAATATTTATTTTTCAGAAAATTAAAACTTTAAATATTTATTTAAAATTAAACTTAGAAAAGATAACAAAATAGCTGCTAAAACGTCTGCTAATGGAATCGCATTTGGGAAGCCAAAGTTCCAAATAATTACGCCAATTAACCATATTATATAAATTTTCGTAGATGAGTTCACAACTTAGTTTCTATTTAAATGTTTAAATTTTTGATAATATATTAACATGTCTAAAAATTTTAATCATAAGATTAAGGTTTATTATGAAGATACTGACGCGGGTGGTGTAGTATATTATGCAAATTATCTTAAATATCTTGAAAGAGCTAGAACAGAGGCTTTGATCAAAATTGGTCTAAGCAATATTAAGATTAGAGACAATTTTAAAGCCTTAATAATAGTTAAATCGTGTAACATTGATTATAAAAAATCGGCTTATTTAGAAGACGAGCTAAATATAAAATCTTATATACTTTCTCTTACAAAAACATCTTTTGTTATGAGCCAAACTATTATTAAAAACAAGATAGTAATAGTTGAGGCCAAAATACACTTAGTTTTCGTAAATGAAAAAGCCAAACCTATAAAAATTCCAAAATTAGTTTTAGACAAATTTAAACCTTATATTTCTAATTTTTAATAGCAGAGATTTTTTTTGCTTTTTTAAATAACTTGATCATCATTTTTTCAGAAATTAGATTAGTATTTACATTTCTTGGACTTGGATGATAGCTAGAAATTAAATTTATATTATTCGGTAATTGATAGATTTTACCATGAACAAATTTTAATTTCTTTGAAAAGTTATAATTTTTTTTGTAAAATTTAACACAATTATCAAAAGCTACTTTACCAAGTGCTACTATTGTTTTTAAACTTCTTAAATTTGATAGCTCAGAGCCAAAGTATTTTGAACAATTATTTAATTCTTCTTTATTTGGCTTATCTCCAGGTGGAACACACTTCAGAATATTAGTGATATAAGTAGATTTTAATTTCAGACCATCTTTTAAATTTAGAGAATGTGGTTGATTAGATATATTCGTTTTATGTAAACATTTAAATAAAAAATCACTAGATTTATCACCTGTAAACGGTCTACCTGTTCTTGTCCCTCCATGTGCCGCAGGTGCCAAGCCTAAAATTAGAAGTTTTGAACTTGATTTGCCAAATCCTGTAACGGGTTTACCCCAGTAGGTATCATTAATATTTTGTTTTCTTTTTTCAGTAGAAATTTTTTTAATAAAATTGATTAATCTTGGACATTCATTACAATTTATAATTGTTTTATTTAATTTTTTAAATTTAATGTTCATTGATGAAATTTTTAAAAATTATTTTAATATTATTTATATCTTTAACAACACTTGTTAAAGCAGATTCAAAAAAAAATATAATTGAAAACTTAAAAGTAGGAGGCAAGTTAATATTTATTAGACATGCTTATGCACCTGGCGGGGGAGATCCTGAAAATTTTAATATTTATGATTGCTCAACTCAAAGAAATCTCAGCGAAAGTGGCAGAATACAGTCTAGAAAAATTGGAAATTTTTTTACAGAAAATAAGATTAAAATAGAAAATGTGTATTCTAGTGAATGGTGTAGGTGTAAAGAAACTGCCTCTTTAGCTTTTAAAAATTTTAAAACAAAAAGTTTTTTGAACTCTTTTTTTAGTTCAAAATTTGCACAAAATAAAAATTCGCAAATCAGAGATTTTCAAAAATTTTTATTAGATTGGGACGAAAAAAATAATTTAATTTTTGTAACTCATTATGTTGTAATTTCTGAGATATTAGATTATCCCTCTTCTTCAGGAGAAATAGTAATTTCAAATAAAAATTTTAAAATCATTGATACTTTAGAAATAGAGTATTAAATTAAATTTATGTCCTCTAAAAGAGCAATGCGACAAGCACAAAAGCAAGCATTTGCTAAACATCGGTCTAATATCACTAATAATAGATTTAACTTAAAGAAAAAAAATATAATAAATAAAAAAAATAAAGGTAAATTTAAAGATTAACTTTGTTGATCAAATTTCTCAATTTTTTTACAAGTTGATATTTTTGAAATACCCTCAATATCATTTAAAACTGACTTCATAAATATTTCTGGTTTTTCTTTGTAAAATAATATTTGAGTATAGAATTGAGGATACCCGTGCTTTAGGGTAAAAATTTTGCCATTTTCTTCGTAAATATTTCTTACATAAGTGTTAGATTTTTTAACACTAAGATCAGTTATTCTATATTTCTGATACGTTTTTTCATTGTAAACATAATTTCTTGTCATAAGTAATTCATTAAGATTTAAGATGTATTCATTTTTTAAAAATACATCTTCTTTATGATCACACTTACTTAAAACAATTATTTCTGAATAACACTCAGTGAAACTAAACATTAAAGTAGAAATTACTAAAAAAAATTTTCTTAAATTACTCTTTTTCATTTTTGTCAGCAAAAAATAATGCGATTAAAAATATGATTGTCCATATAAAAACACCAATAGTTTTAATGAATGATGTCTCTGCGGCCCAAACCTCAAGAAAAAGAGCACCAATTATTATTCCAATAGCATAAATAATACTAATTAATTTAACTTTACTCATATAGATCTTTATTCTTTAATTTGATTTTTTTTAAATAAAGACATCCCATTATTTATCTTATATTCATAAGACTCATTGAAGCTCTCTAGTTGCCAGCCAGATAATCTTTTTTTTATAACTTCTAGATTATTTTTTTTCCAATCATCAGACGTATCTTCTTTTTTCCATGTTTCCTTTTCTTCATTGCTTCTTCCACATCCATAACAATAACCCGTTGAAGGATCTGTTTTACAAATGCTTATGCAAGGTGAAATAATCATTATTTAAAAGTAATATAAAATTAATAAGATAAATAGATAATTTTTTAACATTTGTCATTGGACAAATAGTTTCAATAATATATAAAACCTCGTAATTTGTGGGGCGATGGCGGAATTGGTAGACGCGTTGGTCTTAGGAACCAATATGGCAACATGTGAAGGTTCGAGTCCTTTTCGCCCTACCATTAAGATATTATGAAAGTCACAGTAGAAAATAAAAAAGGTTTAAATAAAGATCTCAAAATTTTAATCGATAAAGAGACTATGAACTCTTATATGGACGAGAAATATGAAGAGATTAAAGAGACTGTAAATCTGAAAGGTTTTCGACCAGGAAAAGTTCCAAAAGAAGTTTTAAAAAGACAGTTTGGCAAAGCTGTATTTGGAGAAGTTCTAGATAAAGTTTTAAAAGATACTTCAACAAAAGCTCTAGAGGAAAATAAAATAAAACCGGCTGGTCAACCAAAATTAGATCTAAAAATCTATGGAGAAGATAAGGAGCTAGAATATGTATTATCAGTTACAGAATTACCCAAGGTTGATATTAAATCATTAGAAAATATAAAATTTGATCAATACATAGTTAAGATAGATGATAGCGAAACTGATAAAAGAATTAAAGAAATAGCAAAAAACCAACCAAATTTTAAAGACACAAATCCTGAAACAAAAGCTAAAGAGGGTGATCTAGTCGCTTTAGATTATATAGCAACAGTTGATGGTAAAGAATTTAAAGGAAACGAGGGAAAAAATACTCAATTAACTCTGGGAAAAGATTTATTTCTAAAAGGATTTGATAAGCAGTTAATTGGAGTAAAGAAAGATGATGAAAAACTAGTTGAAGCTATATTGCCTGAGAATTTTCCAGAAAAAGAATTAGTAAATAAAAAAGCTAAGTTTAATTGTAAAATTTTAAATGTAAAACAATCAGAAGAAGTTAAAATTGACGACAATTTTGCAAAAAATTTAGGTGCTAAAGATTTAAAGGATCTTAAAAGTTTAATTTCAAGACAAATTAATGATGAGTACAAAAATTCACTAGATCAGTTATCAAAAAACCAAATTATAAAAGAAATTGAAAAAATTAAAGTAGACGAACTTCCTGAAAATCTTGTCGATGAAGAAGTTAAGATTCTCTCACAAGGAATGTCAGATGAAGAAGCAAAAAAAAATAAGAAAACTTTTGAGGAAAAAGCTAAAACTCGAATTAAAACTGGTTTAATCCTAAATGAATTTGGAGAAAAAAATCAAATTAAAGTAAGTGAAGTTGAAATTCAGAATGAAGTTCAAAAACAACTCAGGATGATGCCAGGACAAGAAAAAATGGTAATGGATTTTTATCAAAAAAACCCATCTGCTGTAGCCAGCTTAAGAGGAACTGTATACGAGCAAAAAATTCTAAATTTAATTAAAGAAAAAGGTAAAGCAAATAAAAAAGAAATCTCAAAATCTGAAGCTGAAAAAATTTTAAAAGCAGCACATGACCATAATCATGACCAGGAAAAAAAAGATAATAAGCAAAAATCTGAGGTAAAAACTGCTAAAGAAAAAAAACCATCAACAAAAACACTAAAATCAAAGCCAGCTGCCAAAAAAACAAAAAAAGTTAGCAAAAAGTAATCTCAAGTTGTATAAGTGAATTCGAATCAATATGACAACAAAATTATCTGAATACATGAGCAACCTTGTTCCAATGGTTGTTGAGCAGTCTAGTAAGGGTGAGAGAGCTTACGATATTTATTCAAGACTTTTAAAAGAAAGAATAATTTTTTTAACAGGTCAAATTAACGATAATGTAGCTTCTCTTGTTACTGCTCAATTACTTTTTTTAGAAGCAGAAGATCCTAAAAAAGAAATTTATTTATATATTAATAGTCCTGGTGGTTTAGTAACTGCAGGTCTTGGTATTTATGATACTATGCAATATATAAAACCTGATATCTCAACCTTATGTATAGGACAAGCTGCATCCATGGGATCATTTTTACTAGCAGCTGGAACTAAAGGAAAAAGATTTTCATTACCAAATTCAAGAATAATGGTTCACCAGCCCTCAGCTGGTTTTCAAGGTCAAGCTACAGACATTGAAATTCATGCGAAAGAAGTTTTGTCATTGAAAAAAAGATTAAATGAAATTTATTCAAAACACACAGGTAAAAGTGTTGATGAAGTAAAATCCGCTCTTGAGAGAGATAATTTTATGACAGCAGATGTAGCAAAGTCATTTGGTCTTATTGACGAAGTTGTAGAAAAAAGATCTTAATACACAATATATAGAGTTAAAGTAATCCAAACTTGATTATTAGGAGTCATCTATAATAAAGTATTTATATTGATTCGTTTTAAAAATTATGACAACAAATAATAAAAACATCCTTTACTGTTCTTTTTGTGGAAAGAGTCAGCACGAAGTTAGAAAATTAATAGCTGGACCAACCGTTTTTATTTGCGATGAGTGTGTTGAGTTATGCATGGATATAATTAAAGAGGAGAGTAAAGATACTTTTGTTAAACATCAAGATGGCCTTCCGTCGCCAAAAGAAATTTGCACTGTCTTAGACGATTATGTAATCGGACAAGCTCACGCAAAAAAAGTTTTATCTGTAGCAGTTCATAATCATTATAAAAGGTTAAATTATGAGAGCAAGACAAGTAAAAATGTAGAGCTTTCTAAATCAAACATACTTTTAGTTGGCCCTACTGGCTGTGGTAAAACTTTGTTAGCACAAACGCTTGCAAGAATTTTGGATGTGCCATTTACTATGGCAGATGCAACTACATTAACAGAAGCAGGTTATGTTGGTGAGGACGTCGAAAATATTATTTTAAAATTGTTACAAGCTTCTGATTACAATGTAGAAAAAGCTCAAAGAGGAATCGTCTATATTGATGAAGTTGACAAAATAAGTAGAAAATCTGAAAATCCTTCAATTACAAGAGATGTATCGGGCGAAGGCGTACAACAAGCTTTATTAAAAATTATGGAGGGAACAGTTGCTAGTGTGCCTCCTCAAGGAGGCAGAAAACATCCTCAACAAGAAT
>CACBHL010000010.1 GCA_902539035.1 uncultured Pelagibacteraceae bacterium | reverse complement strand
AGCAATGCTTACTAAAACCATGAAAGCCAATATGGGGATTATGATAACTGCATCACACAATCCACATTATGATAATGGATTAAAATTATTTGGCCCAGATGGAATGAAATTATCTGACAAAATTGAGGAGAAAATTGAACATTTAATAGATCAAAATATTGAAAAAAATTTATCTGAACCTGAAAAATTAGGAAGGGTAAAAAGATTAGAAACAGGAACTAGAGATTATATTAAAATTTTAAAAAAAAACTTTTCTGAGGAGTTTAATTTAAGAGGACTTAGGATTGTTATAGACTGCGCAAATGGAGCAGGTTACAAAGCGGGTCCTGAATTATTAAAATCATTAGGAGCAAAAGTAATAGCTATCGGAGTGGAGCCTAATGGTATGAATATTAATAATTATTGTGGATCAGTCTATCCACAGAATATTAAAAGAGCAGTAAAAAAATATAAAGCTCATATTGGCATTTCATTAGATGGTGACGCTGATCGAGTCATAATGTGTGATGAAAAAAGTAATATAATTGATGGTGATCAAATTATTGCTGCTTTGGCCTCAAGATGGAAAAGTAAAAAAATGTTAAAAGGGGGTGTGATTGGTACCTTAATGTCCAACTATGGTTTAGAGCAATACTTTAAAACTCTTAATATTAATTTTATTAGAGCAAATGTTGGTGATAGGTACGTGAAAGAAAAAATGCAAAAACATAAGTTTAATTTAGGGGGTGAACAGTCAGGCCATATTATTCTTGGAAAATTTGCAACCACTGGAGATGGTTTGTTAGTTGCCTTAGAGTCTTTATTTGCGTTGAGAAAAGGAAAAAAAGCTAGTGTATTTTTTTCAAAATTTAAAAAAGTCCCACAAGTATTAAAAAATGTAGATGTAAAAGATAAAAATATAATAAATCAATCAGATATAAAAAAATCTATTAAAATTGCAGAAAAATTAATCAAAGGACATGGGAGAATTTTAGTTAGGAAATCAGGAACAGAGTCAAAGATAAGAGTGATGGGTGAAAGTGAAAATGTAGACCTTTTAGCAAAGTGTATAAACATAATTACAAAAAAAATTAAATAAATTGAATACAAAATCAAAAGTATTAATTATTGCTGGATCCGATTCTTCTGGTGGTGCTGGAATACAGGCAGATATAAAAACTGTTACTGCATTAGGTTCATATGCGATGACCGCTCTTACAGCTGTAACAGTTCAAAATACTACTGGTGTCAAATCAATTGTTCCAATTAATCCGAAGGAAATTTATAACCAAGTTATATTTTCCTCAAATGATATTAAGCCAGATGCTATAAAGATTGGAATGTTGCATTCAGTAAAGGTAATCAGATCAGTCATTAAGTCATTAGATCAAATTAAAGTTAGAAATATTGTTTTAGACCCGGTAATGGTTGCAAAAGGGGGAACAAAATTAATTGATAATAAGGCAATAAATTTACTTAAATCTACCTTGATAAAGAAAGTATTGATGATAACTCCAAATATTCCTGAGGCAGAAATTTTAACTAATACCAAAATAAAAACAAAACAGGACATGCTTGTTGTTGCACAAAAGTTAATTGAGCTAGGGGCAAAAAATGTTCTTATTAAAGGTGGTCATTTAAAAGGAGAATTGGTTCATAATATTTATGCAAACAATAAAGATATCAAAATCTTTAATAGCAAAAGAGTTAAAACAAAAAATACCCATGGTACTGGTTGTACTTTATCCAGTGCTGTAGCAACATTTTTATCATGTGGAAAACAATTAAAGAAATCTTGTGAGCTTGGAATTAAGTATGTAAATTTAGCTATTAAATCTAACCCAAATTATGGTAAGGGTCATGGTCCTGTAAATCATCTTGTCTCTATGAGCATAAATAAAAAATTTAAATAATGAAAAACATAGTAGTCGTTGGGTCACAATGGGGAGACGAAGGAAAGGGTAAGATAGTTGATTGGCTATCTGAACAAGCTGACGTTGTGATAAGATTCCAAGGAGGACACAATGCCGGACATACACTTGTTATTGATGGTGTAACTTATAAATTAAGATTACTACCCTCAGGAATTGTAAGAAAAAATAAGATTTCAATTATTGGTAATGGAGTAGTTGTTGATCCGTGGGCACTACTAGACGAAGTAGAAGAAATAAAATTAAAAGGGGTAGATGTTAATGTTGATAATTTTATTATTTCAGAGTCTGCAAATTTAATTTTACCATTTCACAGAGAAATGGATGAAATAAGAGAAGACGCAGCTGGAAAAGGAAAAATTGGGACTACGAGACGAGGAATTGGACCAGCTTATGAAGATAAAGTTGGCAGAAGATCTATAAGAGTAATGGATTTAAGATCTGAACAAAATTTAGATCATAGGCTAGAATCAGTTTTGATACACCACAATGCTATTCGAAAAGGTTTAGGAAAAAAAATTTTTGAAAAAGAACAATTAAAAGAAGAACTATTGAAAATTGCCCCAAAAATACTTCAATTTTCTCAACCTGTATGGCTCAAAATTGATCAATTTAAAAAACAAAAAAAGAAAATTTTATTTGAA
This sequence comes from uncultured Pelagibacteraceae bacterium, assembly GCA_902539035.1. Classification (GTDB taxonomy): domain Bacteria; phylum Pseudomonadota; class Alphaproteobacteria; order Pelagibacterales; family Pelagibacteraceae; genus Pelagibacter. The sequence continues at coordinate 27,761 of CACBHL010000010.1, read as the reverse complement.
GGGGCACAAGGAATTTTATTAGATGTAGATCATGGAACCTATCCCTATGTAACCTCATCTAATACTGTAGCTTCAAGTGCTGCAACAGGAACTGGTTGTGGACCAAATTCAATTAATTATGTACTAGGAATAACTAAAGCATACACTACTCGTGTAGGTGAAGGACCTTTTCCAACAGAATTAAAAGATGATATAGGAGAATTATTGGGCACCAGAGGAAAAGAATTTGGAACTGTCACTAGCAGAAAAAGAAGATGCGGTTGGTTCGACGGTGTTCTAGTAAGACAAACTATCAAAATTTCTGGAATTGATGGAATTGCACTTACTAAATTAGACGTATTAGATGAATTGGATGAAATTAAAATGTGTATACATTATGAGTTAGATGGAAAAAAAATTGATTATTTACCAGCAGCTGTTGAGGATCAGTTAAAAATAAAACCGATATTTAAAACTTTCCCAGGATGGAAAGTTTCAACAAGTGGAATAAAAAATATGGATGCTTTACCAGAAAATGCAAAAAAATACATTTTTGCAATTGAGGATTTTATAGGTGCAAAGATTTCAAGTATATCTACTAGTCCTGAGAGAGAAGATACAATATTAGTTGAAAACCCTTTTGATATTTAACTAGCTGGCAATAAATTTTTAGATTTTGCCAAAAGAAGCATATGCTTTTGAAGTTTTTCAAAAGCTTTATTTTCAATTTGTCTCACTCTTTCTCGGCTAATTTTATATTTCTGACTTAAATCCTCTAATGTTGTTGGATTATCATTCAGTCTTCTTGAGTATAAAATTTCTCTTTCTCTATCGTTCAATACTTTAATAGAATCTTTTAATAAATCCTTTCTCTGCTCCATTTCATCATGGTGAGCAAACTTTAAGTCATGGTCTAGTTCTTTATCAACTAACCAGTCTTGCCACTCATCTCCATCTTCACCAACCTGAGCATTTAGAGAAAACTCTTTACCTGACAATCTTCTATTCATTGAAACGACTTCTTCTTTACTTACATCAAGCTTGTTAGCAATATGATCAACATGTTCATCTTTCAAATCTCCTTCTTGTTGAGGGGCAATTTGATTTTTAATTTTTTTCAAGTTAAAAAATAATTTTTTTTGGGCTGTTGTAGTTCCAATTTTTACTAGGCTCCAAGATCTTAATATATACTCTTGAATTGAAGCTTTAATCCACCACATAGCATATGTTGCTAACCTAAAACCTTTTTCAGGTTCGAATTTCTTAACAGCTTGCATCAACCCCACATTGCCTTCTGAAATCATTTCATTAACTGGTAAACCATAGCCTTTATATCCCATTGCAATTTTAGCAACCAATCGAAGATGGCTTGTAACTAATTTTTCAGCAGACTTAATATTTCCTGTAGTTTTCCAATTTTTTGCCAGCATATATTCTTCTTCGGCAGCGAGCATTGGAAATTTTTTAATTTGATCCAAGTATGCAGACAAACCTCCTTCGTTAGATAGGGTGGGTAAATTATTACTGACAGTTGTGTTCATTGAAAGATTTATTTAGTTAATTTAAAATTATTTTCAACATTTTATTTATGAGTGTTTCTAAGCATTTCCAAAATAATATTTAGCTCATGTGGCAATTTTGAGGAAAAATACATTTTTTCATTATTTTTTGGATGTATGAAACCAAGAGTCTTAGCATGTAAAAATTGTCTTGTTAAATCAGATATAGAATTTTGAATTTTTAAATCTATATTTTTTAGTTTTTTATATTTTTTTTTATATTTATCATCACCGACTATACTGTTTCCTTTATAATTCATATGGACCCTAATTTGATGGGTACGACCTGTTTCTAGTTTGCACTCTACTAAACTTAATGTGGGTGTCTTTTCATTTTCAAAAATTTCAAGAGTTTTATAATTAGTAATTGCCTTCTTTCCTTTGGAGCGACTAACCTCCATTAATTGCCTGTTTCTAGAACTACGTGTTAGGAAAGTAACTATTTGTCCTTTAGAGGGTCTTAATTTTCCCCATATTAATAGTTGGTACTCTCTTAAAATAGTATGTTCACTAAATTGTTTTGATAAATTTTCATGCGCTTGATTGTTTTTTGCGATTACCACTAATCCTGAGGTATTTTTGTCAATCCGATGAATAATTCCTGGTCTTAATTCGTCACCGATATTAGATAAGGAATTTTTATCATAATGCATTAATGCATTGACAATTGTTTGATCATAGTTGCCCGCACCAGGATGCATAATTATGCCAGCTGGCTTGTTGATCACCATCAAGTCTTCATCTTCATGTATAATTTCTAGTTTATAATCATACGGCTTTAATGATGTTACTTCTGGTTTTGGTATTTCGAGAATAACCTGATCTCCAGTATTAACTTTTTTAGAGGGATTATTTGTGATGATATTATTTAATTTGAGTTTGTTTTTTAATATTAAATTTTTTATTCTAGTTCTACTAATTAACTTCTCTCTTTGATTGATCAAAATATCAACCCTTGAATTATTTTCTTCCAGTTGAACAATAAAATTAATGTTTTTTTCCATAAAATATAATATTAATACTATATGCGCTTGTAGCTCAACTGGATAGAGCGCCTGACTTCGGATCAGGAGGTTCTGGGTTCGACTCCTAGCAGGCGCACCAAATTATTCTCCTATATTTATCAAAGTTCCTTTATCTCGAGCTTTATCAAATGAGTAATAAAAAATTGATATTGCAAGAATAATATAAAAAATATTAAGATAAAGGGCATTAAATATATTTTCATAATTTACCTGACCGTTTACTAAAATATTTCTTGTCTCTTCAAAAATGTAAACGAGTGGTAGAGCATAAGCAATAGACTGAAATATTCCTGGCAAAATTTCAACAGGATAATAAATGCAACCAAACGGGGCCAATAAAAACATCGTAGACCATGCTATGTTTTCAAATGAGGGTCCAAATCTAAGTAATCCAGCAGAGACAAATAAGCCAAGAGTAATCCCAAAAATATATAAACTTAAAAAAAGAAAAGCCAAAGGCATTCCTAATTCCAATAAAGAAATTCCAAACAGCGGAGAGGTGAGTAATATTGCTGGGACTAGTCCAATCAAAGCTCTTATTAAAGCAGTAACGACTAAAGAAATAATAATTTCACTAATTTTCATAGGAGCAATGAAAAGGTTAGTGAAATTCCTACTCCATATTTCCTCTAAAAATAACATGTTGAAACCAATACTTGTTCTAAATAAAAAATCGTAGAGAATTGCACACGATAAAATTACACCTACAGCACCACTATAGTAAGTACTATGCTCTGCAAAAAAATTTGAAATAAATCCCCATAAAGTTATTTGAATTGAGGGCCAATATATTAAGTCAAGTATTCTTGGAAACGATCTAGTGATCAAGTAAAAATGTCTTAAAAAAAGTCCATAAATTCTAGTAAAATTCATTTTTTATTTCTCGCTATTTCCAAAAACACTTCTTCTAAATTTTTCCTACCATGTTTCAATATTAAATCATTAGGTGTTCCTCTATCTACAATAATTCCATCTTTCATCATTAATACAGAACTACACAATCTTTTAACTTCATCCATATTATGTGAAGCAAGTAAGACTGAAATTTTTTTTTCTTTTTTATAATTTTCTAAAAATGTTCTTACAAAATCTCCTGTTTCAGGATCCAATGAAGCTGTTGGCTCATCTAGTAGTAGTACTTTAGGATCATTTATTAAAGCTTTTGCTAAACTGACTCTATTTTTTTGTCCTGATGAAAGTTCACCTGTTATTTTATCTAAAAGATCAGATAGTCTAAGTTTATCTGAAAGAAAATTAATTCGATTTTCTAAATCATCAACATTATATAATTTTCCATAAACAATTAAATTTTGTTTAACTTTCAATTTTTTTGGAAGCTCTATATAAGGGGAAATAAAATTCATTTTATGTAGAAGAGATATTTTATTTGTCTCAATATTTTTTCCATTGATTAAAACTTCACCGTTAGAAGGTTTTAATAAGCCTAATATCATTCCAATGGTGGTTGTTTTTCCACATCCATTAGGACCCAATAAGCCAACAATTTCATTTTCTTCAATTTTAAAATTTATATTTCTGACAGCATTCTTTGATTTATATTTTTTAGAGAGATTTATTACTTGAATTGAATTTGTCATTTAATATTTTGACGCCCTCTCTAGCCGATCATTAATTGTTTGTCCTATCCCAATATTAGGAATTTTTTCAACAGCAATTTTTTTATATCCTTTATTTTTAATTTTTCTTATGAGAGGATATAAATTTCTTGCAGCTTTTGTCAGATTATTATTTTTACTAAGAAAGAAATAATTTTTAAAATTTATTTTTCTTTTTTTTATTAAAACAAATGCTTCCCCTTTATTTGGTTTTTTTACATTCATCCTTAAAGGTATTCCAGGAGAATAATGAAGATTAAACAAACCAGGTGAAATCTTATTTTTAGATTTATTCTTAATTAATATTTGTTTTTTTATTATTTTTTTAATTTTTGAAACACTTAAACCTCCAAGTCTTAATATTGAAACATTATCTGTAAGGTTAATAATTGTAGACTCCACTCCAATTGAACATCTTCCCCCTTTAAGAATGTATTTTAATTTTCTTCCAAATTCTTCTTTTACATCAGAAGGCTGAACTGAGCTCAGTTTTGAGGAAATATTTGCACTTGGTGCAGCTAATGGATAACTTAATACTTTAAGTAATCTTCGCAGTAGTTGATGTTTGGGAAATCTAATAGCAACTGTATTTTTATTATTGGTTACAAATTTTGATATTTTTGAATTTTTTTTTAATTTTAAAACATATGTTATTGGACCAGGTGAAAATTTATTATACAGTTTTTTAAAATCCTCATTAATTATACAATCGTGTTCGAGAGCCTTGAGATTATAGTAGTGAACAATTAAAGGGTTGTTAGAAGGTCTTTTCTTTAATTTGAATATTTTTTTAACCGAGGTTTCAGAATAAGCATTTCCAGCTAACCCATAAACCGTTTCTGTTGGTACTGCTATACATTCGTTACTGTCTAAATATTTTTTTGCTTTTTTGATATTTGATTGATTAGATTTCATGTAATAATTATTAATATATGAAAGAAAAAAATTTACCACTTGATTATCAACATAGCTCTTTAGAGGAGCTCACTGAAAAAGCAAGTAGTATAATTGAGTCATTAGAGAATGAAAAAAATTTAAATAATTCTGTTGATAGTTATCAAGAGTTATTAAAATTAAATAATCTTATTGAAAAAAAATTTCAAAAAAATCTCAAATCTATAAGTGAAACTACAAATAATAAAATCAATGAAATTGTAAAAAAATGAAAAAGGAAGTTAATAAAATTGCAAAAGATACAAATTATTTTTTAAAAAAATTTATTAATAACCAGAATAGCTCTCATCTTATCAACGCTATGAAATATGGTTTATTTCCTGGAGGAAAGAAAATTAGATCAAAAATACTAATAGACTTTGGTTCTTTATTTTCAATTAGATACAAAACTTTAATACAGATCGGTGCAGCAGTAGAATGTATACACGCTTATTCTCTAATCCATGATGATTTACCTTGTATGGATAATGATAAAATTAGGCGGGGAAAAGCATCAACACACATAAAATATGGAGAGTCTACAGCGGTACTAGCTGGTAATTCACTTTTGATAATGGCATTTGAAATTTTATCAAACAAAAATTTAGATTTATCAGAAAAGACTAAAGTTAACTTAATAACAAAATTATCTGAATGCTCAGGACATCTTGGTATAGCAGGTGGTCAATACCTAGATTTAAATTATGAGAAAAAAAAAGTATCAAGGAATAAGATTATTGATATGGAAATTAAAAAAACAGGAATGTTATTTAGTTTTTGCTGTGCAGCCCCAGCGATAATAAAAAATAAAAAAAATTTAGAGATTAGGTTTTTTGAAAATATTGGATCTGATATAGGCTTATTATTTCAAATTTCTGACGACCTAATTGACCATAAGGGAAATTCAAAAATAGCTGGTAAAAAAACAGGAAAAGATCAAAAAAAAGGTAAGGCAACACTTATTGGTTTACTTGGTTATGATAATGCAGTTAAATATTGTAATAGTTTAATTATAAATATTAACAAAAAATTGCAAAAATACGGTTCTAATTCAAAAAAAATAAAACAAACTTTGGAATATATTTTAAAAAGAGACAGATGATATACAGAAGCACATTTTTAAAAGATATAAATTTCCCATCTGATTTAAGGAAAATTTCTGAAAAAGATTTACCAAAAGTTGCAAACGAAGTTAGAAATGAAATGATAGAAGCTGTATCACAAACAGGTGGTCATCTAGGTGCAGGTTTAGGTGTTGTAGAACTAACTGTGGCACTTCATTATGTATTTGATACACCAAATGATAAATTAATTTGGGATGTAGGACATCAATCCTATCCACACAAAATTTTAACAGGAAGAAAAGATAAAATTAGAACATTAAGACAAGGTAATGGATTATCAGGCTTTACAAAAAGAACTGAAAGTGAATATGATCCTTTTGGTGCTGCTCATAGTTCAACATCAATTTCTTCTGCATTAGGTATAGCTGAGGCAAATAAATTGGAGAATAAATCTTCAAATGTAATTGCAGTAATAGGAGACGGTGCGATGAGTGCTGGTATGGCTTATGAGGCAATGAATAATGCAGGTGCTTCAAAAACAAAAATGATCGTTATTTTAAATGACAATGATATGTCAATTGCAAAACCTGTTGGAGCTATGAGAACATATCTTGCAAAATTATTGACTGGAAAAATATATTTTAGTTTTAGAGAGACTATTAAATTAATTACTTCTGCATTTTCAAAGAGGTTTAGTGCGAAGGCAGGAAAAGCAGAGGATTTCTTAAGATCTGCATTTACCGGTGGTACTATGTTTAATTCATTAGGTTTTTATTATGTAGGACCAATTGATGGACACGATTTATCAACTCTAATTCCAATTTTAAAAAATGCAAAGGACTCAAATCATGAGGGTCCAATTATGATTCATATTAAAACACAAAAAGGTAAAGGGTATAGTTACGCAGAAAAAGCCAAAGATCATTATCATGGAGTTTCGAAATTCAATGTAGACACTGGAGAACAGAATAAAAGTGGATCTAATTTACCATCTTATACAAAAGTATTTGCTAATACTCTTGTAAAGCATGCAAAAAAAGATAGTAAAATAGTTGGAATAACAGCAGCAATGCCTGGTGGAACAGGAATGGATATATTTGGTAAAGAGTTTCCAAAAAGAATGTTTGATGTTGGTATAGCTGAGCAACATGCCGTGACATTTGCCGCTGGTATGGCAACAGAAGGATACAAGCCCTATGCTGCAATTTACTCAACGTTTTTACAAAGAGCTTACGATCAAGTTGTTCATGATGTAGCTATTCAAAGCTTACCAGTAAGATTTGCGATTGACAGAGCTGGATTAGTTGGAGCTGATGGATCAACACACGCTGGTTCATTTGATATTACTTATTTATCAACTTTACCAAATTTTATTGTAATGGCTGCAAGTGATGAAGCTGAACTGGTTAAAATGATAAATACTTCAGTAGATATTGATGATAGACCATGTGCAATAAGATACCCAAGAGGAGTAGGTGTTGGAGTTGAACTTCCATCAATAGAAGAAAAAATTCAAATTGGAAAAGGAAGAATAATTCAAAATGGAAGCCAAGTATGCCTTTTAAGCTTAGGAACAAGACTTGAAGAATGCAAACTAGCAGCAGAACATTTAAAACAAAAGGGAGTTTCAACTACTATTGTTGATGCAAGATTTGCCAAACCCTTAGACGAAGAATTAATTATCAAATGTGCTAGAGAGCATGAAATTTTATTCTCTATTGAAGAGGGTTCAATTGGAGGATTCGGTTCGCATGTAAAAAACTTACTTGCTGAGAAAGGGATATTTGACAAAGGTTTAAAGTTTAGATCAATGAATTTACCAGACAAGTTTATTGAACAAGATACACCCAACAAAATGTATGAAATTGCTGGATTAAATGCTTCTCAAATTTCCAAGAAAATTTTAGATATTTTATTTAACAAAAATTCTATCAAAGTTGTAAAAAATTAATTGTTCTACTGACACTGAGCTTTATTCATTAGATAGTGATCTAACAAAACACAATTCATCATTGCTTCACCAACAGGTACAGCTCTTATTCCAACACATGGATCATGCCTTCCTGTAACAGATATTGTTGTATTTTTTCCAAATTTATTGACAGTATTTCTAGTTGTTAAGATTGACGATGTTGGTTTTACAGCAAATGAAGCAATAATTTCTTGTCCAGTTGATATACCACCCAATATTCCACCAGCATTATTTGAATTAAACTTTAATTTTTTACCTTTTTGTGAAATTTCATCTGAGTTTTGTTCACCACTTAGTTGTGCAGAGTTCATCCCTGCACCAATATTAACTCCTTTGACAGCATTAATACTCATGAAACTAGATGCTATATCAGAGTCTAGTTTTGAGTAAATAGGTGCGCCCAATCCTACCGGAATTCCTCTCGCTCTTATTTCAATCACTGCACCACATGATGATCCAGATTTTCTTACTCCTAACAAATATTTTTCCCAAAGTTTAATCATCGATTTGTCAGGACAAAAAAATGGATTTTTTGAAATTATTTTGTCATTCCATTTGTTAGTATCGCACCCCAATATACCTAATTGTGTGACTGCACCAACAACTTTGAATTTTTTACCTAATTTATTTTGTAAGACCAACTTAGCTATTGCACCAGCTGCAACTCTTGATGCAGTTTCTCTTGCAGATGATCTTCCACCACCTCTATAGTCTCTAATTCCATATTTTTTGAAGTAAGTAAAGTCAGCGTGTCCAGGTCTAAATTTATCCTTAATTTTTCCATAATCCTTAGATCTCATATCTTTATTATAGATAATTAAGGATATTGGTGTACCAGTAGTTCTACCTTCAAAAATTCCAGATAATATTTGAACTTTATCGTCCTCTTTTCTTTGTGTTGTAAATTTTGATTGTCCTGGTTTTCTCTTATCCAGTTCTTTTTGTATATCTTTTTCACTTAAATTAATATTTGGTGGGCATCCATCAACGATACAGCCAATAGCAGGACCATGAGATTCACCCCAAGTAGAGAAACGAAATAGCTTTCCAAATGTATTAAATGACATTATTTATATTATATAGATTATTTTGTTTAAATTATGAATCAAAAAAACTCACTTGGGCTTAATAGTTGTTTTATGGATTTAGATGATCCAATACATTTATTCGATACTTGGATGGAAGAGGCAAAAAAAACCGAGCCAAACGACCCAAACGCAGTAGCGTTAGCAACATCAAATACAAATAACGTTCCATCTGTAAGAATGGTCTTATTAAAAGACTTCAATCAAAATGGATTTGTATTTTATACAAATTTAGATAGTCAAAAAGGACGTGAATTAAAACAAAATCCAAATGTAGCAATGTGTTTTCATTGGAAAAGTTTACTAAGACAAATTAGAGTTAATGGCACAGTTTCATTGGTGCACAATGAGGTTGCAGATAATTACTATAATTCAAGAAGTTATGAAAGCAGAATTGGAGCATGGGCATCTAAACAGAGTAAAGAACTTAAAGATAGAGAACAGTTAGATAATTCTATCGAAGAATACAAAAAAAAATATGCAGATAAGAATAAGGTTCCACGACCACATTATTGGTCAGGATGGAACTTATCTCCCTCAAGTATTGAATTTTGGCTTGATGGAGATAATAGAATTCATGAAAGATTAAAATATACAAAAAATTCTAAAGGAGAATGGATCAGGTCTCTTTTGAGTCCTTAAAAACTTCTAGATAAACTAAATGTTGTTAGATTTTTTAAAATTTCTTTTTCTTTAGTATCTTCAAAAACACTCAATGAATTTGAAGCAAGATTAATATAATGTTGAGCTTTCTGGTAGCACTCATTTATAATTTTGTGCTTATTAATTAAAGCAATTATTTTATCTAAATCATCTTTATCTCTAGTATTTTTACTGAACATATTAATTAAGTTATTTTTCTCTTCGATCTCTAGCTTTTGATAAAGTAAAATTATTGGAAGTGTAATTTTTCCTTCAAAAAAATCTTGTCCTATTTTCTTTCCAAATAATTTAAGTTCAGCGTTGTAATCAAGTGTATCATCAGCAATTTGGAAAGTAAGTCCAAGATTTCTACCATAAAATTCAAGCGCATCTTTTTCTTTTTTATTACTATCAGATAAAATTGAACCAACTTTTGTAGCTGCTGCAAACAATTCAGCAGTTTTTGCAGAAATTATTTTTAGATAAGTTTCTTCCAACATATCGACTTCACCTTTATGTTGAAGTTGTAAAACTTCTCCTTGAGCTATTTTTGATGAAGTAGATGATAATAATTTCAGAACTTCTATGTTGCCATCTTCAACCATCATCTCAAAGCATCTACTAAGCAAATAGTCACCTACTAAAACTGACGAATGATTATTCCAAACTTTATTTAAAGTTTCCTTTCCTCTCCTAACTTCACCCTGATCTATAACGTCATCATGCATTAAAGTTGCACTATGAATTAATTCAACACATGCTGCTAAATTTACATCTCTTGAACCTTTTGTATAACCACATAATTTTGCAGATCCTAAAGTCAGAAGAGCTCGCAGCCTTTTGCCACCAGTTTTCATATGATAGTCAGTCATTTTTTGAACCAGTTCTACATCACTAATTAATTTAGTTTTAATTTTTTCTTCAGTTAAAATAAGCTTGTCCTCAAGAGAATCCTTTAACTGAAAATATGAATTATTTATCTGATTTTTAAGCTGAACGACTGATCCCATATAAAATTTAAACTAGTATAATTAACTTTTATTTATTACTTATCAATTGACGCACCTTATTCTTCAATTATAAGTAGTCTTTATATTCAATTAATAATTCTATAAGAAATATTTATGTTCTCTTTTTTTAAAAAGAAAAAAATAGTAGCTCATTTAAAGCTTAGTGGTGTGATAGGAAATGCAGGAAAATTTAAACAAGGGATAGATTTTGCTGGCCAAGAAGAGATAATTAAAAAAGCTTTTTCATTGAAAAAAGCCAAATGTGTTGCAATTACTATAAATTCACCAGGTGGATCTCCTGTTCAATCTCATCTAATTTATAGCTTTATAAGACAACAAGCAAAAAAAAATAACAAACAAGTAATAGTATTTGCAGAGGATGTGGCTGCTTCTGGCGGCTATCTTATTGCATGTGCTGGGGATGAAATTTATGCAAACTCAAGTTCTATTATAGGATCAATTGGAGTTATTTATTCGTCATTTGGTTTTACAGAATTAATAAAAAAAATTGGTGTTGAGAGAAGAGTTCATACAGCTGGTAAAAATAAAAGTACTCTTGATCCTTTTCTTGAAGAAAAAAATGAAGATATAGAGAGACTTAAAAACATCCAGTTAGACTTACATAAAGATTTTATTGATGTTGTTGAAAAAAGTAGAGGTACTAAATTAAAAAAATCAGAAGTTGAACTTTTCTCGGGTGAATTTTGGTCAGGTAGTAAATCAAAAACATTGGGATTAGTAGATGGAATAGGAAACGCTCATGAAATTTTGAGAGAAAAATATGGAGATGATGTAATAATTAAAAAATTTGAAAAGACTAAAGGATGGTTAAGTCAAAAGCTTTCTTCATCTAATCAAATAGATCAATTTGCAAACATTTTAGATGAGAGGTCAATCTGGCAAAGATATGGTTTCTAAAAATAAAAAAAAACAAAAACCAAAATTTCAAACTTTTCAAGAAACTATTTTAAATCTTCAAAAATTTTGGAGCAAACAAGGATGTATTATTCTTCAGCCGTACGATATGGAAGTTGGAGCTGGTACGTTCCATCCTGCTACAACTCTTAGATCGTTGGGCACCCAACCTTGGAAAGCTGCTTATGTACAGCCATCAAGAAGACCAACCGATGGTAGATATGGTGAAAATCCTAATAGACTTCAACATTATTATCAGTTTCAAGTTTTGATTAAACCTTCTCCTGAAAATATAAAAAAGCTATATCTAAATAGTCTAACTAAAATTGGAATTCATCATAATGATCATGATATAAGATTCGTTGAAGATGACTGGGAAAGTCCTACATTAGGTGCAGCTGGTTTAGGTTGGGAAGTTTGGTGTGATGGAATGGAGATTACTCAATTCACTTACTTTCAACAGATGGCTGGTTATGAATGTAAACCAGTTTCAGTAGAAATTACTTATGGTTTAGAGAGGATCTGTATGTTTACCCAACAACAAAAAAATGTTTATGATTTATTATGGAATGATGAGAACATAAAATACAGAGAAGTATTTCACCAGGCTGAAAAAGAGTTTTCTGCTTATAATTTCGAGCATGCCAATGTCGAACAATTATTCAAAATGTTTGATATGCATGAGTCAGAGGCAAAATCATTAGTTGAAAAAAAGGTTTCACTACCTGCGTATGATCAATGTTTAAAAGCAAGCCACGTATTTAATATTTTAGATGCTAGGGGAGCAATAAGTGTTGCACAAAGAGCAGGTTACATTGGAAGAATTCGTGAAATCACTAAGTCTGCTGCTGGGATTTGGATAGATAGTCAAAATTAAAAAATGTCTGAGTTTTTTTTAGAACTATTTAGTGAGGAAATACCTGCAGGTCTTCAAAAAAATTTAAGGCAAAACTTACTGAAATCTTTTAATAATTTCTTTGAAGAGAAATCCATTCCTTTTAATAGAAGCTCTTCCTATTCAACCCCGAATAGATTGGTAATATTATTTGAAGGGCTTCAAAAACAAACAATTCTGAAGTCTGAGGAAATAAAAGGTCCGAGTACAAAAGCCCCAGATCTAGCTATAGAGGGCTTTATACGATCAAATCAAACTCTAAAACAAAATCTTTATGAAAAAGAAACAGAAAAAGGTAACTTTTTCTTCTTTAAAACGAAATCAAAAAAACTTTATACACACGAGTTATTAGAAGAGTTTGTTCCAAAAATATTAGATAAAATTCAATGGAAAAAATCAATGCGGTGGGGGAATTTTAGTTTAAATTGGGGTAGACCGCTCAAGTCCATTTTGGCAATCTTTAATAAAAAAACACTAATATTTAAATTTCATCATATTCAGTCATCTAATTTAACTTTTGAAGATAAAGATTTTGAAGAAAAGAAAATAAAATTTTCTGATTTTAAAAAATATAAAAATTTCTTTAAAAAGAAACAAATAATAATCGACCCTGTTGAAAGAAAAAAATTTATTGAAAAAAAATTTCATTTACTTTTAAAAAAGAAAAATATTGTTATAGAGCAAAATCCAGAGCTGTTGGAAGAAGTTGTTGATTTAATAGATCAACCCAATGTTCTTGTTTGTCAGTTTAATAAAGAGTTTTTAAAAATACCAAAAGAGATTTTAATAATCACAATGCAATACCATCAAAAATATTTCCCTACTTTTGATAATAAGGGTGGTATTACGAACGAATTTTTAGTTGTTTCAAACAAAAAAGATCTAAAAGGGTTAATAAAGTTAGGTAACGAGAGGGTAGTAGAAGCAAGACTTACCGATGCAAAATTCTTTTGGCAAAAAGATAAATCTCAAAATTTAGTAAAACAAGTCTCAAATTTAAAATCTATGAATTATTTTAAAGGTTTGGGAAGTTATTTTGATAAAGTTCAAAGAATGAGAAAGCTTGGAGGAATGCTTTCAGATCAACTATTAATAAGCAAAGAAAAAGTAGAATTATCAGCATCAATATCTAAAGTTGATTTATTATCTGAACTCGTGGGTGAGTTTCCTGAACTTCAAGGGATTATGGGCGGTTATTTTTCTGAGGCACAAGGTTTTGACAAGGATGTAGCACTATCAATAAGTGAACAATATTTACCTTCGGGATCTGGGTCAAAGGTTCCCAAAAAACCTTTTAGTATAGCACTAGCTCTATCAGACAAAATAGATACTCTTGTAGGCTTTTTTGGAATTAACCAAAAGCCAACAAGCTCTAAAGACCCATTTGCTATTAGAAGATTAACTTTAGGAGTAATTAGAATAATTGTCGAAAATAAAAATCATATTAAAATAAGAGATTTGATTAACTATTCAGCCTCACTTTATATTGATCAAGGCTTTAAATTTGAAAATAAACTTCTTCAAAAAGAACTTTCTGAATTTCTAATGGACCGACTAAAATCCTATATGAAGGAAGAGAATATTCGAAATGATATTATTCAAGCATCTATCAATTCACATAATTTAGATCAACTTGTAGTTATTTTTGAAAAGGCAAAATATTTAGACAAAGTAATTTCTAAACCAAATGGACACGAAATAATATCGTGTTACAAAAGAGCCTCGAACATCTTGGAAAGTGAGTTGCAAGGACAGAATTTTGATCTTTCAAATACAACCGACCCTGGTATTTTTAAAACGGATTTTGAAAAAAATTTGTTTAAAAAAATTAACGATTTAAGGAAATATTTTTCTTCAATTAATAAAGATGAAGTTTATTCTGAAACTTTAGATAACTTATTAGATGCTAAAAAAGTTATTAACGATTTTTTTGATAACGTTATAGTTAACGACGTTGACCCTGGTATTCGAAAAAATAGACTAGAACTTATCCAAATCTTATGTAAAACCTTCAACAACTATGTTAATTTTTCTTTAGTAGACTCCTCAAAATGAAAAAACTAATTTTAAATTTTAAATCTAAAGACAGCAAAAAAATTAAAATACCCAAAAATTTTTTGGGTGGAAAAGGTGCTAATCTTTCAGAAATGGGTCGGATGGGATTACCAGTTCCACCTGGATTTACTATTTCTACAAAAGTATGTGATTTATTTTATAAAGATAAAAAAAAACTTAATAAAAATATAATCACATCAGTTAAAAAAGAATTAAAAGCTGTTGAAAAAGAAGTTTCAAAAAAATTTGGTGATTTAAAAAATCCATTATTACTTTCAGTCAGATCTGGAGCGAGAGTTTCTATGCCTGGTATGATGGATACAATTTTAAATTTAGGATTAAACGACAAAACTGTCAAAGCCCTAGCATCAAAAACCTCTAATGGTCGATTTGCAAAAGATAGTTACAGAAGGTTTATTCAAATGTATGGCAATGTAGTAATGGGCGTCGAAGGGTATCATTTTGAGGAATTAATCGAGAATTACAAACTTACAAAGGGCGTTTTGTTAGATACTGATTTAGATGAAAATGACTGGGATGGACTAATTGAAGATTTTAAAAGAACAGTTAAGGAAAAAGCAAATAGAGATTTTCCACAAGATGTTCATGAACAGTTGTTAGGGGCGATCAGTGCAGTATTTTTGTCTTGGGATAGTAAGAGAGCAAAAATCTATAGAAAATTAAATCACATACCCGCAGCGTGGGGTACAGCGGTTAATGTTCAATCAATGGTTTTTGGAAACATGGGAGACGACTGTGCAACCGGAGTTGTTTTTACAAGAAATCCTTCAGACGGTGAAAACGAAATTTATGGAGAATATTTAATTAATGCACAAGGAGAGGATGTTGTGGCCGGAACAAGAACTCCACAATATATAACTAAAAAAGCTAGACAAAATGCCAAAGTTAAAGCTCCATCAATGGAAGAGTCTATGCCCAAAGTTTATGAACAACTTTACAAGATCCTTAAAAAATTAGAAAAGCATTACAAAGATATGCAGGATGTAGAGTTTACAGTTGAAAATAAAAAGCTGTGGATGCTACAAACACGTTCTGGAAAAAGAACTGCAAAATCTGCAATTAAAATTGCAGTTGATATGGTTAAAGAAAAATTAATCTCAAAAAAAGAAGCTGTATTAAGAATTGATCCACACTCACTTGATACACTTCTCCATCCAACTCTAAATGAAAAAAGCACAATAAATGTAATTGCAAATGGCTTACCTGCATCACCAGGTGCTGCGAGTGGTAAAGTTGTATTCACATCTGAAGAAGCAGAAAGGCTAACATCCATGATGCAGGACACAATATTAGTCAGAGTTGAAACATCTCCTGAAGATATACAAGGAATGCATGCTGCTAAAGGAATATTAACTGCAAGAGGTGGAATGACAAGCCATGCAGCAGTTGTAGCACGAGGAATGGGAAGGCCATGTGTTTCCGGATCGAGTGAAATTGACATCAATTATGAAAATAAGTCATTTAAAACATCATCAATGGAAATTAAAGAGGGAGATATCATAACAATAGACGGCTCAACGGGAAGAATAATCGAAGGCAGTGTTGCTACAGTAAAGCCAGAAATATCTGGTGATTTTTCAAAATTAATGTCTTGGGCTGATAGCTATAGAAAATTAAAGATTAGAACAAATTCAGAAACACCAAAAGATACTAAAACTGCAAAAGATTTTGGTGCTGAAGGTATTGGACTTTGCAGAACTGAGCACATGTTTTTTGAAGAAGAGAGAATTTTATCTGTTAGGGAAATGATTCTTTCTAAAACTAAAGAAGATAGAGCTAAAGCTTTAGATAAACTTTTGCCACATCAAAAAAAAGACTTTACTGAAATTTTTAAGATTATGAACGGCTTACCAGTTACAGTAAGATTGTTAGATCCTCCACTACATGAATTTTTACCAACAACAAATAAAGAAATTAGCGAATTAGCAGAAATTGTTAATCTTACCGTAAAAGAAGTTGAAACAAGGATAGAGGAACTTCATGAACAAAACCCAATGCTAGGTCACAGAGGTTGCAGATTAGCTATATCATTTCCTGAAATATATGAGATGCAATGTAGAGCAATTTTTGAAGCATTATGTGAGCTTAAAAAAAACAAAATTAAGTCAGCATTTCCTGAGATCATGATTCCATTGGTCTCTACAGAGGCTGAAATTAAAATAATGAAAGATTTGGTCAAAAGAATAGCAAGTATGGTTCAAAAAGAAAATAAATTAAAAATAGACTTTATGGTTGGAACGATGATTGAGCTTCCAAGAGCAGCTATTAAAGCAAAAGAAATAGCAAAACATGCAGAATTTTTTAGTTTCGGCACAAATGATTTAACGCAAACTACTTTTGGAATAAGTAGAGATGATAGTGGAAAATTTTTAAATGATTACTTGGAAAATAAAATATTTTCTATTGATCCTTTTGTATCAATTGATGAAGGAGTTTCAGATTTGGTTGAGATTGCTGTTGCAAAAGGAAAGAGCCAAAATAAAAAGATAAAACTAGGGATCTGTGGAGAGCATGGTGGTGATCCAAAAAGTATTTCTTTTTGTGCTAAAGCAGGACTCAATTATGTGTCTTGCTCTCCTTATAGAGTTCCAGTCGCTAGATTAGCAGCAGCACAAGCAGAATTGAAAAAATAATTATTTTAATTAGAGGGGGCGTTCTGTTGCCAGGTGCCCCAGACCCCGTTTGCTTAATTAACTGAGTTAATTAGGCAGCAAGTGCGTAACTTTCGTTAGCAATTATAAATTAGCCCGTTACGGTGGAACAATCCCGAACGAAAGAATAGCCTTTAGTCATTCGTCGAATCTAGTTCACCCCCATAAGTTGTAATGGTGGAGGTGGTGGGTACTGCCCCCACGTCCGCAATGGTTATTACGAAATTCGTTTATCGTCGTAGTTGGAAAACCAACATTATTAATATAAAAGGAATTACAATAGATTCAATAACAATCATGAAGCTTACCAAAGAACAAGAAATAGAAATAAAAAACCAGCAAAAACAAAGTAATGTCACTAAAAGGGTGACAGTACCGGATCTTGAAAAAATTCTATATGAGGCAATACCTGCTTTAGACCATGGATTTGTAAGGGTGGTCGATTATATGGGTGATGATAGTTCAATAGTTCAATCAGCCAGAGTATCTTACGGAAAAGGAACAAAACAAGTATCTACAGATAAAGGATTAATAAAATATTTAATGAGACATTGGCACAGCACCCCCTTTGAAATGTGTGAAATAAAATACCATATAAAACTTCCAATATTTATTGCTAGACAATGGATAAGACACAGAACTGCAAATGTTAATGAATATTCTGCAAGATATTCAATTTTAGATAAAGAATTTTATTTACCCACACAAGAAAACTTAGCAGCTCAATCTATCAGCAACAGACAAGGTAGAGGAGATGTCTTAGAGGGCAAACAAGCTGAGGAAGTCTTAGAACTTTTAAAAAGTGATGCAGAGAGAACCTATAATAATTATGAAACAATGCTTAATGAAAGGTTTGATGGCTCTACTATAGATGAAAATAGAAAAGGCCTAGCAAGAGAACTTGCCAGAATGAATTTGACTTTAAATACTTATACACAATGGTATTGGAAAACTGATCTCTTAAATTTAATGAATTTTTTAAGATTAAGAGCTGATAGCCATGCACAATATGAGATAAGAGTTTATGCTGATATAATGTTAGATACCGTAAAAAAATGGGTTCCTATTACATATGAAGCTTTTATGGATTATAGAGTTGGTGGAACGGAAGTTTCAGCGAAAGGAAAAAGTGTCATTCAAAAACTTATAAAGGGTGAAGAAGTTAATGCAGAGCAATCAGGATTGTCCAAAAGAGAGTGGAATGAATTGATGATAGCATTTGATCAAAAAAACAAGACTATTTAATATTAATGAAAAAAATAGTTATTACGGGTGGTTTAGGATATATTGGTACAGAGCTTTGTAAAATTTACTCTGGTTATAGTTGGAACGACCAAATAACTGTTATCGATAATAGATTTGTCTCAGAAAGAGTTAATCAAATTAGACATTGGAACATGAATTTTGTTCAAGGAGATATTTTAGATAAAGAGTTAATTTATAAATATTGCCATGATGCGGATATAGTTCATCATTTGGCAGGTATCACAGATGTTCCAAGAGTTAAAAGTGAGAGTAATCGAGAACATGATTTAAAAATAAAAAAAGTTGCAGAAGAAGGAACTCAAAATATTTTAGACTCAATTAGCGATATATGTAAAATAATTATGCCATCTTCTCATGTAGTCTATGAAGGTATTGAAAAAGTAAAAAATGATATAGGTGAGAATGAAGAAACATCCCCAGTGCTATCATATGGAAAATCTAAAGATTTTAATGAAAAGCAACTTAAAAGCTCAGGTAAAAATTATATTATTTTGAGATTAGGATCAGTTTATGGTTATTCTACTGACACTGCCAGGATAGATATAATGGCTAACTTTTTTTCAAAAATGGCATCACAAGATGGAACATTGAGACTTTTTGCTGGTGGAAAACAGGTAAAAAGTTTAGTTCCATTAATTGATGTTGCAAGATGCTTCAAATTTATGGAAGAGAGAAAAGATTTAAGTTCTGATACATTCAATCTCACAAAAGACACTGTTACAGTAAAAGAGGTTGCAGAAATCTGTAAAAAATATAATCCAAAAATAACATTGAGAGAAACCAATGACGAGATTCCTAATATGGGATTTTCGCTCTCTAACAATAAAATTTTGAAAACTGGTTTTAAATTTTTATACAATTTGGACGAAAGTATAAAAGAAATGATCTTTAAGTGGTCAAAACAAAACCTTATTAAAGATTTAGAACATGTTAGAGATGGAGATAACGAATTTATTGATGAACGGGGCAAAATTAGCAATCATGAATTAACGGAGCCTATTAATTTAATTGGTTTAATCCATTCCAAGAAGGGAACAATTAGAGCTAATCATTATCATCCTCAGCAAGAGCAAAAATGTTTATTCACTAATGGACAAATTATAGAAATTTTTCAAGATATTCTCAATCCAAACTCACCAAAAGTAACCCAAGTTGTAAATGAAGGACAATTATCAATTATTAAACCAAATGTTGCGCATACAATGGTGTTTACTAAAGATACGACATTTTTAAATTTAGTCAGAGGAGAGAGAGATCATGAGAATTATGGAATTTCTCATACTATAAGGCATTGGTTTGTAGATGAGGCGGAAAAAGATCTTTTGATGAGTTGTTACAAATTTGAATGTAGGTCTTGTGGAAATAATAAATTAAAAAGAGTTGTTTCTTTAGGATATCAACCATTAGCAAATAATTTATTAAAAAAAAAAGATGAAAAATGTGAATTATATCCTCTAGAGGTTAATTATTGCGAAAATTGTCATAACTGCCAATTATCAGTAGCAGTGGATCAAAAAAAAATGTTTTCTAATTATTTATATACATCTTCAACTTCAAAAAGTTTTAGAGAACATTTCGCTAGGGCAGCGAGTCAATATGTGAAAATGTTCAAACTTAAACCAAAGAAATCTTACATTGTTGATATTGGTAGCAATGATGGCGTAGCCTTAAAACCATTTAAAGAGTTAGGTTTCAAAAATATTCAAGGTGTAGAGCCAGCAAAAAACTTAGCAAAATTAGCTAATAAAAATAAAATTAAAACTTTTAATGGTTTTTTAAATTTAAAAAATATTAAAAAAATTAAAAAAGATGCAGATTTAATTTTAGCATCAAATGTTTTTGCTCATTCAGATAATCTAAAAGAAATGGCAGAGTGCATGATAAGACTTTTAAGTAAAAAGGGTACTATAATTATAGAAGTTCAATATTTAATGAATACTCTCAAAGATTTAACTTTTGATAATATTTACCACGAACATTACAATTATTGGTCACTGACATCTCTTGTAAACTTTTTTAAGCAATTTAAGGTAAAAGTATTTAAAGCAGAAAGAATTAATACACATGGTGGATCTATTAGAATTTTTATCAGTAAAAATAAAAATACAAAAATTGAAAAAAGTATAAAAGAATTATTAGATGAAGAAGTGAAATTTGGAATAAAACAATTTAAAACCTATGAAAGTTTTGGAAAAAAAGTTTACAAAATCAGAGATAACGTAATTAAAAATTTAACAAAACTTAAAATAAAAAATAAAAATATAGTTGGCTATGGTGCTCCTGCAAAAGCTACAACAGCACTCAATTTTTTTGGGATAAGCAAAGAAATTGATTACATAGTTGAAGATAATAAACTTAAACATAGAAAATTTGTTCCAGGAGTAAAGATTCCAATTTATTCAAAACAAAAAATATCCAAAAAAAAACCATTAGTCCTTGTTCTTGCTTGGAATTTTTATGACGAAATTATAAAAAACAACCCTGAAATAGCAAAAGAATTTGTTAATATAAAATCTTTAGAGTTTGAATAATTTCTTTGATTGAAACTAAAGATAATTTTTTTTAACCATTTCGGCAAAATTCAAATAAATTTTTGAAATCTCGTGTTCAGGGTTTTCTTCAACTATAGGCTTACCCTGATCTGAGGTTCTTCCTACATCTGGATTAATAGGAATCTCACCTAAAAATTCTTTTTTAAATTCTTTTGCGGTTTGTTCAACACCTCCCTCACCAAAAATTCTGTATTTTTTACCATCGTCACCAGTAAAAAAACTCATATTATCAACTAATCCTAGAATTTTAACTCCAAGTTTATCAAACATTTTAATTCCCCTTTTTACATCTAACAAAGCTACCTCTTGTGGGGTTGAAACTATTATTGCTCCATCCATTTTAATTTCTTGAGAAAAAGTTAGTTGTGTGTCTCCAGTACCTGGTGGCATGTCAACAATTATGAAATCCAAATCTTTCCAATTTACTTTTTGAGTAAAAGTTTTAATTGCGCTTGTTACCATTGGGCCACGCCATATCATTGGTGTTTGTTGATCAGCCAAAAAACCAATTGACATACATTGAATGTCATACTTAACAATAGGTTCTAATTTTTGTCCATCACTTTTTGGTTTTTCATTTATATCAAACATTTTTGGAACTGAAGGGCCATAAATGTCAGCGTCTAATAATCCAACTTTGCAACCTGTATGTTTTAAAGCTAAAGCAAGATTTGTAGCGAAAGTTGATTTTCCAACTCCACCTTTAGCACTTGAAATTGCTATTGTAAATTTAGTTCCCAAAATCGGATTTTTGGTGAATTTCTTTGGTTCAAGCTTTCTCTTCATTGCGGCACTAAGTTCGGGCTTTTTGTCTGACATACAACTATCATTACTTGTTTTTTATAATAAAGACACTATATACTTTGGCATATGTCAGATGATTTCAGAGGAAGAGGCGGAAGCCCATGGGGATCACCACCAGGTGGTGGAAATAATAATGGTTCTGGAAGAGGTCCAACACCTCCAAACATTGATGAAATCATAAAAGAAATTCAGAACAAAATTAAAAAATTTTTACCTGGCGGGAAATCATCAGGTGGTAAGTCAATTGGATTAATTGCATTAGTTTTAGCCTTCGTTTGGATAGCAAGTGGACTTTATAGAGTTTTACCTGATGAACAAGGTGTTGTGCTTAGGTTTGGTAAGTTTGTTAAAACTACTCAACCTGGATTGAATTATCACATACCCTTTCCGGTAGAAAATGTACTAACTCCAAAAGTTACAAAAGTTAACAGAATAGATATTGGTTTTAGATCTGAAAGAGACAGTGGTTTTTCAACAGGTGGTGGAGTTGCAGATGTTCCTCAAGAAAGTTTAATGTTAACTGGAGACGAGAATATAGTGAACATAGATTTCTCCGTATTTTGGGTAATCAAAGATGCAGGAAATTTTTTGTTCAAAATTCAAGATCCGGAGGGAACAGTGAAAGCTGCCGCAGAAACAGCTATGAGAGAGGTTATTGCAAAAAGTGATATTCAACCAATCTTAACAGAGGGAAGATCTAAAATTGAGGTTGAGACGCAAGAAATTATACAGAAAATTTTAGATGATTATGAGAGTGGAATTCAAATTACACAGGTTCAAACACAGAAAGCCGATCCACCAGATCAAGTAATTGATGCATTTAGGGATGTACAGGCTGCGAGAGCTGATATGGAAAGATCAAAAAATGAGGCCGAAGCTTATGCAAATGATGTTATCCCAAGAGCTAGAGGGGAAGGTCAAAAAATTTTACAAGCTGCTGAAGCTTATAAAAAAGAGGTTGTTGCGAAAGCAGAGGGTGAAGCAAGTAGATTTGTATCCATATATAACGAATATAAAAATGCAAAAGTAGTAACTCAAGAGAGAATGTACCTAGAGACAATGGAAAAAGTTTTAGCAGATATTGATAAAGTAATTATTGAAAAAAATGCAGGCTCAGGAGTAGTGCCTTATTTACCACTTCCTGAATTAAAAAAGAAAGCGACTAATTAGATGAAAGCTGGAAAAATTTTAGGTGGATTAGTTATTGCATTAGGTGTTTTAGCTTTTTTATCAGTAATAATTGTTAAAGAAGTTAACCAAGCTATCATTCTTCAATTTGGAGATCCAAAAAGAATAATTACCAAACCTGGTTTGAATTTTAAAATTCCATTCATTCAAAATGTTGTTTATCTTGATAAAAGAATATTAAACTTAGATACACCACCAGAAGAGGTAATTGCATCTGACCAAAAACGTTTAATTGTTGATGCATTTGCAAGATTTAAAATTGTTGATCCACTACAATTCTATATTTCAGTTGGAGATGAAAGAGTTGCAAGATCTAGACTGTCTACAATTATAAACTCAAGAATTAGAAATGTTTTAGGACAAGAAGAACTACAAACATTACTGTCTCAAGACAGATCAAAACAAATGTCTTTAATTAAAGAAGGCGTAAATAATGAAGCTAAAAATTTTGGTATTACGATTGTAGATGTAAGAATAAAAAGAGCTGACCTTCCACAAGCAAACAGTGATGCGATTTACAGAAGAATGCAAACTGAGCGGGAAAGAGAAGCAAAAGAATTTAGAGCAAAAGGTGCAGAGATGGCAGTCACAATTACTTCAACTGCAGATAAAGAAGTCACAGTCATTTTAGCCGAATCTCAAAAGCAGTCAGAGATTATGAAAGGTGAAGGTGATGGTTTAAGAAACAAAATATTTGCTGATGCCTTTGGTCAAGATCCTGAATTCTTTGCATTTTATAGAGCAATGCAGGCTTATGAAAAAGCATTAATTGGTGGAGAAACATCATTGATTTTATCCCCTGATAGCGAATTCTTCAAATTTTTTGGAAATATAAAACCTGAAATCCAACAATAATCTTTAAATGAATGAGCTAGCCATAGCTTTTGGTCTGTTCTTATTTATCGAGGGAATATTATATGCCATATTTCCAGCAAAAATGAAAAATATGTTAAAAAAATTAGAACTTATAAAAGATAGTCAATTGAGAACGGGAGGGCTTATCTTTGCAATTTTAGGTTTTATAATTATTTATTATATAAAAAGTTAAAATGAAAAAAATAAAAATTGTCTTTATATCAATAATTTTATTTTTTGGTTTTTTAAATCAATCTTACTCTAAGCCTGTTCCAGAGTCTTTTGCTGATCTTGCTGAAAAATTAATGCCATCTGTTGTAAATATTTCTACATCAACAACAGTAGTTACAAATTCTAATCCACTTCCATTTCAATTTCCTCCAGGCTCACCCTTTGGAGATATGTTTAAAGAGTTTGGGAATCCCCAAGAGAGACAATCAGCTGCGTTAGGTTCAGGATTTATAATTGATGAAAAAGGGATTGTAATAACTAACAACCATGTAATTCAAGATGCAGATGATATAATTGTTAGAGTTAATGGTGATCAAGAATTTAAGGCAAAAGTTTTAGGTGCAGACCCGCTAATGGATATAGCTGTTTTGCAATTAGAAACAGATGAAAAGTTTATACCTGTATCTTTCGGTGACTCAGATAAAGCAAGAATAGGTGATTGGGTGATTGCCATTGGAAATCCATTTGGTTTAGGTGGCACAGTTACAGCTGGAATTATTTCTGCAAGAAATAGATCGATTGGATTGTCAAGGTATGAAGATTTTATTCAGACAGACGCTTCAATCAACTCAGGAAATTCTGGTGGACCTCTATTTGATATGGAAGGAAATGTAATAGGAATAAATACTGCTATTTTAGGTCGAAACGGTTCAATTGGTATTGGATTTTCAATTCCATCAAACAGTGCTCAAATTGTAATTAATCAACTTATAGAATTTGGAGAGACTAAAAGAGGATGGCTAGGTGTAAGAATTCAAGATGTTACTAAAGAAATTGCAGATGTTGAAAAATTAGACAAACCAAGAGGCGCTTTAGTTGCAAGCGTTGCAGAAAATAGTCCTTCAGAAAAAGCTGGAATAAAAGCTGGTGATATTATTTTAGAATTTAATGGAAAAAAAATTAGTCAAATGAAAGAGCTACCAGCGATTGTTGCTAGAACAGAGGTTGGTAAGAATGTTGAAGTTAAAATATGGAGAGATAAAAAAGAAATTATCAAAAATGTTCTCTTAGGAAGACTTGAAACATCAGAAGATTTTAAAGTTAGTGAAAAACAAAAAAAAATAGACACTACTAATCAAATTGAAGATTTAAAAATAACTGTAAGAACTCTTAACAAGGAAGATATAAAAAATCGCAAGCTACCGAATCAAACTACTGGACTTGTGATCACAAGCATTCAAAATAATAGCCCTTTAGCTGGTTCAATTGAGGTGAATAGTATTATTGTCGAGGCTCAAAAAGAAAGAATAAAATCTATTGATGATTTAAAACAAATTATCAAGCAAGTTTTAAACTCAAATCAAAAAACAATATTGCTTGCAATCTATAATAATCAAAACCAGAGAAGATATATTGGAATTAAGTTAGATTAATCATGGATTTTAAATCCAAGATTATATTAATTTCTGGACCAACTGCTTCAGGAAAATCAAGTTTTGCAATTAAGCTTGCCAAAAAAGTAAATGGAGAAATTATAAATGCAGATAGTATGCAAGTTTATAAGCAATTAAAGATTCTTTCAGCAAGACCAGATCAAAAAAAACCTCAAAAAATAAGTCATCATTTATATGGTTTTCATGATGCAAAGACGAATTTTTCAACTGGGAAATGGCTAAAATTAGTATTGGAAAAAATTCAAAAAATAAAAAAAAGAAAAAAAACTCCAATACTCGTAGGGGGTACAGGTTTATATTTTAAGGCACTGATTGATGGATTAGTGAAAATTCCTGACGTACCTGCAAAAATTAGAAATCAAATAAGAGGACTACAATCAAAAATAGGCCAAGACATGTTTTATAAAAAACTTTTAAAACTAGATCCAGTCTCTAAAAATAAAATAAATTCAACAGATACGCATAGATCTATAAGAGCCTATGAAGTAAAGTTGCATACACAAAAATCAATTCATGAATGGTACAAAAATACTAAATCGAATTTTAATGAAAGTGATTTTTACAAAATCTACATTGACTTTCCCCGTCAGGAATTAGTTAAAAGAATTAATTTGAGGTCTAAAGAAATGATTAAAAAAGGTGCAATTAAAGAGGTAAAAAATTTTAACAAATTAAGGGTGAGAAAAAACAAAAGTGTTAACAAGGCTATCGGTATCAACGAAATCAGACAGTATTTAAATAATGAAAAAGAATTGGAAGAAATTATTGAAAATATATCAATAAAAACCAGACAATACGCTAAAAGACAAAGTACATGGGCTAGAGGTAATATGAAATCTTGGTTCAAATTAAATCCAAATGAGTTAAACAATTTTTTAAAAAAACTTTAAATATCTCAATCAAAACTTGACCAATCAGTACAACTTCAGCTAGATTGCAAAATGCCAAAATTATACACAGGAGCAGAAATTGTATTTAAGTGCCTTGAAGACCAAAAGGTTGAACATATCTTTGGTTATCCTGGTGGAGCTGTTTTGCCGATTTATGATGAGCTTAAAAATCATACATCAATTAAACATATATTAGTAAGACACGAACAAGGTGCGGGCCATGCCGCTGAAGGATATGCAAGATCATCGGGAAAGCCTGGAGTAGTTTTGGTTACATCTGGACCTGGAGCAACAAATGTTGTTACTGCTTTAACAGATGCATATATGGACTCAGTTCCTTTGGTTTGTATCTCTGGTCAAGTTCCAACACATTTAATTGGGACTGATGCATTTCAAGAATGTGATACCACCGGTATTACTAGACCGTGCACTAAACATAATTGGTTAGTAAAAGATATAAATGATTTATCAGAAATAATGCATGAAGCATTTAAAGTTGCAACTACAGGAAGACCAGGTCCTGTTTTAGTAGATATTCCTAAAGATATTCAATTTGCAAAAACTAAATATAAAAAACAAAAAAAAGAAAAAAAATTAAATGTAAAATCTAAAAATGAATTTTCTCAAAAACAAATAGATCAATTAATTGATTTATTAAAAAATTCAAAAAAACCAATTATTTATAGTGGTGGTGGAGTAATTAATTCAGGCCCTAAGGCAAGTGATGCATTAAGAGAGTTTGTTGAATTAACTGGCTTTCCAATAACTTCCACACTTCAAGGTTTAGGAGCATATCCTGGTGATGATAATCAATTCTTAGGAATGTTAGGTATGCATGGAACATACGAGGCAAACAATGCTATGCATGATTGTGATCTTTTAATAAATATTGGTGCAAGATTTGATGATCGTATCACTGGAAAAATAGACGAATTTTCACCTAATTCAAAAAAAGTTCATATTGATATAGATCCTTCTTCTATAAATAAAATTATTAAAGTTGATCTTGCAATTGTAGGTGATGTTGCAAAAGTAATTGCTAAAGTTAATAAAACAATTTTGAAGAAAAAAAATGGCCATAGTAAATCTAATAAATCAAATATTGCTAAATGGTGGGAACAAATACAAAAATGGAGAGGAAAAGACTCTCTTAATTTTG